>NZ_VOYL01000021.1:0-48187 GCF_013420295.1 Acinetobacter sp. YH01018 | reverse complement strand
TTCAAATGGCTATTCTACGTTTGATTGGTTTTGGAAAAAAAGAAGAATTTAAGAAAGTGCTAGCAATTTTAAGAAAGAAAAAGCCTGATAGGACAAGGATCCTATGAAATTTGTCGTGTACAGAGATAAGTTTGGAACTTTAATCACATCACCAATGCGCAATTGTTTATTGGGTTGCATATCATTCATTTCTGCAAGTTTGGAACTTTCCACACCATAACGGCTGGCCAGCCCAATCAGGGTATCGCCACGTTTGACTTTATATTCAACCACAGTTTTAGGAATAACAATCTGCTGCCCCACACGTAAACCGGCACGAACATTCAAATCATTCATCGCCGCCAATTCAGCAACCGATACCCCTGTCCGGTTGGCAATGGCATTTAAAGACTCGCCCGCTTTCACGGTATAAGCATCGGTATTTTTAGATGATTTCACTGCTTTTGCGATAGGCTCATCCACTTTAGCATCCAGTTTTGGCAGATCCCCGTCAATTTTTAAACGTTGCCCAATACGGACCGTATAATTGCGGGTTAAGCCATTCAATGCAGCTAAATAATCCAGCTGTAAATGATATTTTTTCGCAATATTGCTTAATGTCTCGCCAGATTTAACTACATGGCTATCACTCTTTTCAAAGCTGACTTTTTCAATTTTCGCTTCTACTTTGTTAGATGCTGCGACAGGTTCTTCACCCGTCAGTTTCAAACGCTGTCCTACACGTAAACCCGTATTGCGGTTAATACCGTTGATATTGGCAATATAATCCATGCCTAAATTGTATTTGGCAGAAATGGCCGACAGACTATCCCCGGATTGCACGGTATAACTCTCCGGAACAGTTGAACTTACAGGAATCTTCAAAGTTTGACCTACCCGAACGCCACTGTTGTTGGATAATTTATTCAGCTGTGCCAGTTCGGTTAAGGAAATTTTCGATTTGGCTGCAATACTCGACAGGGTATCGCCACGTTGCACCTGATAATTTTCCGTTTTATAGGATGGCTCAATAACTACCGGATCTATTTTAACCGGACTCACTTTTTCTTCCGGCTTGCTGTTTACTTCATGCAGTGGCACATTAATTTTTTGTCCCACCATTAAACTGCTGCCTGCAGTTAATCCGCTGGTTAAATCGGCCAACTCCTGATTGGATAATGCATAACGGTCAGCAATCAGTTTGAGATATTCACCACGTTTGACCACATAAGATTTGGTTTTCACTTTAGCAGCGGATTTTGAATTATTGTTCTTAGTTTCAACAATATCGGAATGACTTTGAGCAGTTTCTTTTAACGATAATTTTTGCCCGACACGTAAACCGCTGCTGACCGATAAATTGTTGAAATCTGCCAGCTGCTTCACCGACAAGCCAAACTGGCTGGCCACTCCGGTCAGACTGTCATTGGCCTGAACTACATAGGTTTCAGGCTGTGCTTTAGACTTGGCCGATGATGAAGTTTCGGTATTTTTTTCACTATTTTGTGGTTTGGCATCATATAAATAAATACTGGTTCCCACGTACAGCGGAGAGTTTGGATCAATCTGGTTCCATTTGGCTACATCACGCCAGTTCAGGCCATTTTTCATGGCAATAACGGCTAAAGTATCGCCCTGTTGAACGGTATAGGTACTGCGTTTTCCTTTCGGTGCAACCACTACAATTTCAGTATCTGTCTTAACGTAATTTTTGCCCTGGTTACGTTTGGCTTCATCTGAATCAGGCTTGGTACTTTCCGCCACACCTTTTGGATAAGCAAAACCTTTGGTTAACTCCTTACCTTGCTGTTCAGCGACCGACAAACTGGTTTGAATGGCCGTTAACTTGATTTTGCCGTCAAACGGATCGACTATTTCGGTGCCTTGCGGTGCAATCGCTTTAATTTCTGCTACGACTTTTTCCTGTTCAGCTTTACTGGCTACCGGTTGCAGTACCTGTTCTAGCGTTTTATTTTCACCTTCTGCTTTCACTGCCGCCATAATCTGCTCACGCTCAGCAGCAGACAATGGAGGTTCTACCGTCACAGGCTTGACATTCGCCACCTGACTCACCGCAACAGGAATACGTGGTGCACTTGGAATATCGCTATTTGCAGCAAAAGATGCCAAGGCATCAGGGCCTTGAGGCGTAGCCATACGTTTGCTACTTGAAGGCTTTGTTACTGCCACAGGATTTGCCGCATTCACTGGGGTAGCAGTGGCTGGCTGAGAACTTTTAGGCGTGTTTGTAGCTAATACCGGTGGTGCTGTTTTGGCCGGATTAATCACTTGCATATTTAACTCAGGCGGATTGCTTCTTTCCGGAGTAAAGGGTTTTGCCGTGCTTGCCCATAGCGCACCTGAACTCGGTGAGAGTTTCTTGAGCCTTGCATCAATAGCAGGGCTTAAATCCGCAGGAATAATGATCTTCATCGGGCTTTGCTCATCAACCCAGTCCCCACGATGTCCTGGATTTAACTGGTACAGCTCGGCACGGCTTAAACCGGTAATGGAGGCGACTTCATTTAAGTTTACCGGCCCGACCGATACCTCCCTAAAGTGAGGACGGTTGGCAATCGGTGGTAAAGACACCCCATAGGCCCCCGGATTTTTAATAATTTGCGCTACGGCCAGGAAGCGTGGCACATAGTTCATGGTTTCCTGAGGCAGTTTCAGTGACCAGTAATCTGTAGGCAAGCCGGCTGCCTTATTGCGGTTAATCGCCTGCTGGATCCGTCCCGGACCCGCATTATAAGCCGCCAAAGCCAGTTCCCATGAACCAAACTGGTTATATAGTCCACCTAAAAACTCATAAGCTGCACGGGTCGATTCCACCACATCACGACGGCCATCATACAGACTGGTCTGTCTTAAACCATAAATCCGTCCGGTACTTGGGATAAATTGCCACATCCCGGCAGCGGCTGCACTACTGGTCGCTGCAGGGTCATAGGAACTTTCAATAATCGGCAATAAAGCCAGTTCTGTTGGCAAACCACGGCGTTCCGCTTCTTTCACCGTATGATAAAGATAACGTGAAGCACGGGCACTTAAACGGTCCAGATAAGGTTGTCGGGAAATGAACCAGCCGCGCTGTGCTTCAATACGGGAGTCCCAATGGCTCTGATCCATCTTGAAACCGACGGTCATACGCTTCCAGACATCACCATGTTTCAAGATCAGCAGGCGATCGCCTTCTACTGCGCTCATGTCTGTTGCAGACAATAAATCTTCCAATGAATCCAAGCTGTCGGCATCCAGGTATCCGGATGAACCCACCATTTTCGATTTTGAGCCATGTGTCACACTTTGGCTTGAAGAACAGCCTGACAGTCCCAATGCAGCTAAAGCTGAACCCAGTACTGTTATTTTTAAAAAATTGGGTAATGTAGGCTGCCACAAAATCGCGGTTGGTTTATACATAAAAAAATCCAAACAACTCGTATAAAATTTATTTTTTAGATCTGCCATTGTAGTGAAGCATGAGGGAGACACAAGGGATTAATTTAGCGCGATTTCACTATAAATGTTACAAGAATTTAAAAAATAACCGTGTAATACACTTTTAAAGTGAAATTGCGTTATACAATATGCCAATCACTTGGTTTATTTGACTCTCATTTTAGCGTTCGGATTTGGTTTATATGACTCAAACAATCACTCTCTATGTCGATGGCGCGTGTCGCGGCAATCCTGGTTTAGGCGGTTGGGGTGCATATATCATTACAGAATCGGAAAAGCATAAACTGTGTGGCGGAGAAGCGGAAACCACCAATAACCGCATGGAACTCACCGCGGCAATTGAAGGTATTCAGTTTTGTCCACACGATGCCAAACTGATCATCTGGACCGATTCCAAATATGTCAAACAAGGCATTACCGAATGGATTCATGGCTGGAAAAAGAAAAACTGGAAAGATGTCAAAAATCCGGACCTGTGGAAATTACTGGATGCGACTTGTCAGGGTCGTGACATTGAATGGAACTGGATCAAAGGTCATGCCGGACATCCGGGTAATGAGATGGCCGATCAACTGGCCAATCGGGGCGCCGATCAAACCTTAAAAGCCATGAAAAATCTATTATCATCTGCCGAAACTGTTTTAGAACAAGCCGACATGCTGGATAAAAAAAAAGCTGAAAAAGACTGGTTGTTAGATGACCCCTTTGGTTTCGACCTGATGGAAGCCGAGCTGCAAGATGACAATGAAATTTTAGACAATGAGTCTTTAGTAAATGAGCCTTCAGAAAGTGAAGTCTTAGAAAGCACATTGTTAGAAAACACAGAACAAGAAACCGATCAGGCAAATAGTATGCAGGAACAAAGTGAAGATCTGGACACGATTGTACCTAACATTACGACTGCTTCGGATAAACCCCTGCACCCGCATATCATGATTACGCCACGAAGCAAAGAAGTTCATGGTCCTCGCCAGCTAATTCTGGATACCGAAACCACCGGTTTCTATTTTCAGGACACGGACCGGATTATTGAGGTGGGCGCGATTGAAATGGTCAACCGCAAACTGACTGGCAGTTCGATTCATATTTATATCAACCCGCAAAAACCGGTGGGTGAATCTGAAAATATTCACGGTATTTCAGATGAGTTTCTGAAAGACAAACCGCTTTATGCAGAAATTGCCGATGTGCTGTTTGACTACCTAAAAGGTGCAGAAATTATTGCGCATAATGCCACCTTCGATATGAACTTCCTCGATATGGAGTTCAAACGTGCAGGCTTTGTGACCTTATCGGAAGTCTGTGAAGTGACCGATACCTTGGCCATGGCCAAGAACAAGCACCCGGGACAAAAGAACTCTCTCGATGCTTTGGTGCGCCGTTATGAAATTCCGCAGCGTGACCGTACTTTCCACGGTGCCTTACTCGATGCCGAAATTCTGGCGGATGTCTACCTAGCCATGACCGGCGGTCAGGTGTCTTTCGATATGGATACCCTGACCGAAGCCGAGCAACAACAGAGTCAAGCAGCCCGCTCCACTGTACAAATAGAGCTGCCTGTGATTTTACCTTCAGCCGAAGAATTAGCAGAACATGAGAATTGGGTCAAACAATTTGAAGAAAAACATGGAACAGCTTGTCTTTTTGCAAAATAAAATCTACATTTCTAGTGGTTTTTTGTATTTAAACGTTTAACAGTTACGTTATAGTTAAACGTAAAGAAGTTTGGCCTTGAACGGGCTACTCATAAACAGATAAAACACTAGGAAAGGTGCAGATCCATGTCTTCTTACCAAACCTCTATTCATTTTGACCCGACTGCATTGCTGATAATAAAAAATGAGGTTGATAACTCCATTAAATTAGTTGAATCAGCGGTGAGTTCTTTGGCAGAAGACCACACTTTACCCTTTGGTATTGACGATGCACTAAATCAGTTTGAACAATGTGCCCAGGTGCTTGCGCTCATTGATATGCAAAGTCTGGCTAAAATTGCCCAGTACTCAGCAGAGTTAATGCGCAAGATTATGCAGAATCCTGCGCAAATTAATACTCAGGAAGTGGTGGCCCTAAGTGAAGGCACCACCATGTTGAAACGTTACATCGAATTTATTTGCTTACGCGAAGTTAAAATTCCACAATTCCTGCTCGAAACCCTGAATCGTCTGGAAATTGTGCTGGGTAAACCGATTAGCCATGAAGGTCAGTATATCGAGCCATTACTGGACTGTATTACTCCTGATTTTAAGCTGCCTCAAGCACCAAGTCTGGAAAAGTCACAATATGTACATCGCCTGTACAAACTGTCTTTAAACAAGCTGCTGAAACAGGAAGAAACTGAATTTGACCTGCAGGCGATCAAACTGGTCGGTGCCTATTTGGCAGGTCTGGCAGAAAATACGCCAAGCAAACAATACTGGAATCTGGTGCATGTGGCATTTAATCAGGTGAACCATTTATTGATCAATGATGCACGTTTACGCACCCTGATCGGTATTGAACGCAATATGGCACAATATTTTAGTGCTCCAGATCGCTTCAAGCCAAGTCTGTCTGATCTAGCCAACATCTTAAGCTTGTGTATTAGTCAGGAAGATGAGACGGCTCAACATATCCGTAGCCAGCTAAACATTGGTGAAGATCATTTGACCGATACCCAATTGCAGGTATTTAGCCGCCATCTTTATGGTCCTGATTTTGATACCATGCATACCATTAGTGAACTTGTGACCACAGAAATGGCGCAAATTCGTAATGATATCGAATTCAACTATCAAAACATGACCGCTGAGAAAACGCAGCAACTGCAAGCTCAATTACTCAATCTTGCCAATATCTTTAAAGTATTGAACCTAAATGAAGCATATAATGATTTATCGCGTCAGGCTGCATCACTTAGCCAAGGTGATATCTTAAAAGATGAAAATTTTGCACAGCAGTTGATGAATTGCATTTTGTCAGCAATGAACTCGATTGGAGTCCTTGAACGCCATTACACCTCAAGCCGTTTACAACTTCGTGTAAATAATATGAACATTTCTTTAGACCGTTTAGATGAAGCACATGAGGCTTTACTGAACGAAACTAGAGCCGTGATTGAGCTTTCCAGCCAAATCTTGATGCAGTACCTGCAAGATCAAAATCTGGCTGCGCTTGAGAATATTCCAACCCAATTGCGTGAAATTGGTGGTGCCCTGCTGTTCTTAAATGCCGAATCAGGTCGAACTTCATTGAATACAGCTGCGACCTTTATTCAACAGCAAATTGAAAATTCTGCAACGATCACTGCTGAACAAATCAACCACACCCTCGATACTTTAGCCAGTGCCGACATGCTGATCGACAATTTAAAATCGAAACAGCCTGTCCTCCAGTCCATGTTTGATGTAGCATTGCAAAGTAGCGAAAAACTGAAAACTGTTGCCTAATGTCTGAATTGTCACTTGCTTATATCTTCCATCAACATCAACTTCTAGTCGATGAAAACTTTCAACTCCCTCGGGTAGAACGTTTAGCAAGTGACCTTCACTTCAACACGGGTGATAAGGTGATTGCCCGTGACCTTCTCGAAAATGAGCCTATTCCAGCAGGCTTGCAACTGGTTCCTATCCGTCAATTGTTAACCTTGTGGGATACCCAACAGTTTGAAGCCGCCAGTCGTGCCATCCAGCTGTTAGAATGGCGCCGCAACCACAAGTTCTGTAGTCATTGTGGACATCCAACTGAAGCCCATGCGACTGAATATGCCATGGTTTGCCCAGCATGTGGTTATCATCAATATCCGCGGATACAGCCCTGCGTCATCACCATCATTACCCGTGGTCAAGATGAAATTTTGCTGGCTAAAAATGCCAACAACAAAAGTAATATGTACGGTCTGATTGCCGGTTTTGTTGAGGTAGGAGAAACGCTGGAAGAAGCTGTACGCCGTGAAACTTTTGAGGAAGTGGGATTAAAAGTAAAAAATATTCAGTATCTTGCCAGCCAGCCCTGGCCTTTCCCGAGTAACTTGATGCTCGCCTTCCGTGCTGAATATGCTTCTGGAGAAATCAAGCTGCAAGAAGAAGAAATTAGCGACGCGCAATTCTTTAAAATGGATCAACTGCCTGAAATTCCATTTAAAGGCAGTATTGCCTACGCCATGATTAAACATATTACCGAAGGTCATCCCGTAGCAGATGATACCCGTGAATGGCTATAAACTAGGGTTTTAAAGCTTCATCCAGAACCGCCAAAATTTGTTTCTTGGTCTGGAAATAGCGACTGAACAAACTGGAAACAGAACCCATAATGGACACATGTCCAGTACCCGGGATGGTAATCATCTGGCTATGATTACCCTTTTCCTGCAGAATACGATGTAGATCTTCGGAATTATTATGACCGACCACCTGATCATTTGCCGCTAAAAACAGGTAATGTCGCACGGTATTGGTTTCAACAAAATAATAAGGCATCACCTGTTGATAAGGTACGCTTTGATCAAAGGCATCTGCACAGATCGGATCATCTTTATAATCAAAATGATAAGGGCCAGACAAACCAATAATGGCTCGAATCTGGCTGCGGCATTGCAAAGGGTAAGGTGTCGGATGATAGAGTGCCGACATGACATTAAATGCACCGGCTGAATGGCCCATCAATACCAGTTTTTCCGTCTGAATATTGTATCTGGACTGATGCTGAGTCAAATAGTTTAATGCCAGGCTCAGATCATCAATATAACTGGGAAATACATGCTCGGGAGCAAGATGATAATTGATCACCGCAACATCATAGCCTTCTCTGGCGAAAGCCTCTCCCACAAAGCGGTAATCTTTTTTATCTCCATGCAGCCATGCCCCACCATGCACAAATACAATTAAAGCACGCTGTTCACGCGGTACTTCGCTGGTAAAAATATCCAGGCGTTGCCGGGCTTTCAAGCCATAAGCAATGTTTTCAATTACCGTATAGCCTTTACGCGGGGTTAAACGGTTTAAGGCATAGCTACCAAAATCGTAAAGGCGAAAATCCTTGTACAGGATTTGCACTTTTTCGACTTTTTGCTGGATTTCCTTTCTAACTGTTTGTACAACCTTATTGAGCATAGGTGGGCTCTGCTTGATCCGGATCAATAGCCACTGGTGTCTGTTCGACAGGCTGTGCATTCACGACAGGACTACTAAAACTTGAAGTCCTTATAGCAGACTGTTCCACATTGTCAATCAGAGTAATAATTTTGGTGACATTGCCGACTTGTTGCAGCACCTGATTCAGATCATTAATTTCCGCAGTATTTAAACGCCCCATCACATATAAAACACCATCTTCGGTGTGAATGCGCACTTTGCTATCAGACACTACCACGGCTTTCATAATCAGACCACGTGTATTCGCAGTTACCGTGGTATCTTGCATAATAGTGCTATAACCAATCTGGTTACCCACAGCAATGTAATTATGTACGGTTTTTACATCACTCATGGCACGGACATTATCTTCAGCCAACTGTTTTAAGTGTGCATCCGGCACTTGACCGGTTAACAATACATTGCCATGAAAACTTTCAATATTGACACGAGATTGTTTAAAGCGACTGTCTAATTTATATAAATTGATTTTAGCGGTACGTTCTATAGAGGAATCGATAAACACCTGTCCAAGAGAACGGGCGCCACTTTCTGTACCTACCGGGGCCGATCCTGTGCCACTCGAGATAAAACTTGCACAACCAGATAAACTTGCTACACACAGTAACGTCATTGCAATACGGTTAAACACTCAGCAAGACTCCTCATTATTCAGTTCTATTTTATGTCAGCATTTACGCTATGATTTTGTTCAAAGATTAATAAACTCTTCATCAAAAGTAAAAGCATTTTCAATCCATTGTTGATCATAAGTGAATTTAGAAAAATCTTGCTGTATGGTTTTTGCAAATTGTTGAAGAAAATCAAAACAAATCACATCAAAACGACAATAAAAGGTTTGCAATTCAGGATGGGCATGCAAAAAGCACAGCGCCGATTTCATAATTTTGCGCTGTTTGGAAAAAGAAATGCTTTCGAAGGACTGGGCATACTGGGTGACTGAACGTGCTTTGACTTCGACAAAAATCAGTTCCTGAGCCTGCTGTACAATCAGGTCAATTTCCCCGTAACGGCAATGATAATTTGCCACAAGCAGCTGAAAGCCTTGAGCCTGCAATAATATTAAAGCCTGCTGTTCAGCCCATTGTCCCAAATTTAAATGTGCCGCAAGCTTTGTCATAACAATGCCCGGATTCCCTTTTTGGTATTTTCATAACAATGTGGAATGCGCTGGATTTGATTGTTATTGACTTGAATTAGTCCGGTACGTCCCTGAAACTGCATACTTTTTAAATTGGGTTCAGCCAAATACTGGCTCGCAATATGCCAGGCATCGCCACCAAAAGCGATCAGGCGCTGATAGGCCATGGGAATGACATTTTCTTGAACAGCCTGGATGACATCTGGCCATTCCGAGCCATATAAGGCCGGAGCATCACAAAACTTTACCCCTACCGGCAATGTCTGACCTTGTTCAACGGCATTTGCTAAAATATAGATATTTTTATGCGGCAGTTGGGTCAGCTTATTCAACCAGGCATTATTCCCCAATAATAATAACCCGGTATGTTTATTTAACTTTTTGGGTGCTTCTTCGATTAAATTCAGGCGGTAATTTGTTTGAGTAAGTAAAGAAATCAGAAACAGTTCATTATCAATTTCAGCATCTTTTTGCTGCAACACATAAAGCTCTTTGATTTTGTCATTCTGCAATACCTGATTCAGTGCCACCGCATCCTCCTGCTTGGACAAACTAAATTGTTCAACATTGGCAAACTGCGATGACGCATCATTTAAGGCCAAAACCCGAACGTTCGGCTTTGCCTTGATTAAAGCTTCCACATCCTGACGGGCTAAAGGTCCAACCACCATTTCAGTTTTTTTATTGACATTTTGTTTAAGCAACTGCGCAATCGGTTTTTTGTCCGAGTTTACAAATTTAATGGGGGTTTCCAGCTCTGATGCCTGATAAGCACTCATAAAACCCTGTTTGATACTTAATCCGGCTCGCGCCAAAGGTCCCGATTCGGGTAAAATGAGCAGCACTTCAGCTTGAGCGTGATTGAAAATGCAATACAGGATGAAGCCCATTAATTTTTTATTATTATTCAACATTGGAGAAACCTTATGAGTGCTCAGTTATTTGTTGTAGCGACCCCAATTGGGCACTTAGATGACATTACTTATCGTGCTATTGATATTCTAAAGTCTGTAAGTATCATCGCGGCAGAAGATACACGTACTTCCGCTCAATTATTAAAGCACTTTAATATATCAACTCCACTGACTGCCTGTCACGAACATAATGAAAGCAATAAAATCGACATCTTGATCCAGCGCTTGCTGAATGGCGAAAATATGGCACTGATCAGTGATGCAGGTACGCCGCTGATTAGCGATCCGGGGTTTAAACTGGTTCGTGCAGCCCAAGAACATAACATTCGCGTTATTCCTGTTCCCGGTGCCTGTGCAGCCATTGCAGCACTAAGCTCTGTTGGTTTACCGAGTGACCGCTTCAGTTTCGAAGGTTTCCTACCTTCACGCCAGTCACAACGTCTGAGCCAGCTGGAAAAACTGAAAGATGAAACCCAGACCCTGATTTTTTATGAAGCACCGCATCGCATTTTAGAGTCGGTCAAAGATATGGCCCAGATATTTGGTGCCAATCGTCCTGTGGGTTTTGCCCGTGAAATAACAAAGACCTTTGAAACCATCAAAAAGATGACTTTGGCAGAACTGGTTCAGTTTATTGAAGCTGACCACAACCAGCAAAAAGGTGAAATTGTGCTGGTCATTGGGGGTGCAACTGAAGAAAAGGATCTGGAACAGGAAAAACTGGACCAGCTATTGACCCGTTTATTACAGGATTTATCCGTAAAAGCAGCGTCACAATTGGCCGCAGATTTAACCGGAATAAAAAAGAAAGTGGCGTATCAGCGCGCGTTGGAACTTAGCAATAAGGTCTGAGCAACTGTCAGTTCAAAAGCAAAAAGCATCACGAAAAGTGATGCTTTTTATTCTGTAGCCAAACCCGACAAAAGAATCAATTAATCTTTTGCTGACTCGTCTGCAGGCACTTCAGTAATACGACCGCCACGCGCAAGGAAAGCAGCCACCTCATCTTCCAGTGCTTGACGCTGTTTCAGTTTAGCAGTCACTGTCAGTGTTTCAGCTTCAGCCACATCACCATCAGTTGCAACTGAATCACTGTCAGATGCACCTTTTTCAGCAGCTTTTGCTTCATCTTCATCTACTGCAGTATCTTCTACATCATCGTAGTCATTCATATCTGTCATCTTTCTTTCTCCCCAAAAATGACGTCTATCACTTCAATTTGAATTGATTGCGAACTAGGAAGAAATTTAGCAATCTCTGTAGGTTTCGCATAGAGTCAATTTAAAAAAAATCGTATCTTTTTTAATCAAAAAAGTAACCTTGTATAAATATTTGTACAAAAAACAGTTTTTCAGCCTTAAACCGCATATCGTGTATCTTTTAAGATCTGCAATCCGTTGGCTTGAGCCATGAAGGCATCTTTTAATGCCGCATGTTGCTCCACTTGTTTTAAGCCAAAATTTCGTGCCCAAACCACGGGAAACAGTTGGGTCGTTTCCATCCATCCAATTGCAGACATGCTGTGCATCATGGCATCGTTTTGACCTTTACGGCGGTGTTCATAGCGCTGTAAGGTTTGTTCATGCGCCCATACTCCACGTTTCAAATCATGCAACAGTACATCGCATAAAATGGCTGCGTCCAGACAGCCAATATTGACCCCTTGACCAGCTAGTGGATGAATCACATGTGCGGCATCTCCAATCAAGGCTAAACCGGCTTTGACATACTGCTGTGCGGCACGTGCTTTAAGCGGAAACTGTGCTCGTGGCGTTGCCTCTAAAACCTCACCCAGCATGTGATGACTTTCACGCGTGAGCAATGCAGTAAAATCGGCATCATTTAAAGCGGCATATTCTGCTGCATAATCATCTGGTAATGTCCAGACAATGGATTGCCAATAGCCTTGCTGTTCCGGCTTTAAACTGGCCATCGGTAAAAAGGCCAATGGGCCAGTTTCCAGAAAAATCTGACGAGCCACATGTTGATGCGGCTGGGCAGTTCGAATGGCACAGCTCAAACCGGCCTGTTTATAATCCAGAATATCGAGATCAATAAAGGCCTGTTCACGAACAAAGGAATTTGCTCCATCCGCGCCGATCAGCAGTCTGGTTTTTAATTGGGTACCGTCTGCCAGGTGAATCTGCCAGATTCCCGCTACACCCTGCTCTATAGCTGTGACCTTGACCTGAGTACGATAATCCTGAAGCTGCTCCAGCATTTTTTCTTGAATGGCTAAGTTCAACAAACTTGGCTCGACCATTGAACCCAAAGCTTGCTCAACCGATGGTATTTGCTCTGCTGCATGCCCAAAGTTAATTTCACCATAGCCATTTTTATTCCACACTTGCATGCCTGTGTATGGCTGTTGGCGTGCCAGTCTGTCCCAGACACCGGCCATTTTCAATAAATGAATAGTCGCCTGGCTGAGCGCCAACACACGTGGGTTGGCAACACTTTTGGTTTTCTCGGCATCCAGAATGGGGGCTGCATCCAGTACCGTGGCCTGTACACCACCTTGAGCCAATAACAAAGCAGTCAGACCACCAACCAGACCACCACCAATAATGACTACATCTAAAATATCAGACTGAACCTGGTTCATGCTTTTAACCCCATTGCATAATTGGCCACCAGAGGTTTAATCCCTGGAATAGTATCAAAAGCGACCAAGCCGGTATTACGAATGAATTTTAAAACAGGGTTGCTATTGCTAAAGCCACGGACTACCGAATCACAGAACTTGATCACACGTTGCTGATCGGTCAGACGGGATTTTTCATAGTCTTGCAGCAAGGCTGCATCACCTAAGTCGGCTTGCTTTGCGACTTGTTCGATTAAATAACGGAGCAAAACATAGGCATCACGCATACACAGGTTAAAGCCCTGACCGGCTACCGGGTGGATGGTATGGGCTGCATTGCCCATCAGTACCACACGTCCAACGGCCTGTTTTTCTGCCAAAACTTGCGACAAAGGGTAACTAAAACGCTTGGCAGTTTTCTGGAATTTACCCGCACGGTCACCATAGGTTTGCTGTAAAGCATCAAGGAAGTGCTGGTCATTTTCATCGCCCAGCCATTCGCCTTCTGTACCTTTTTGCACCGGCCAAACCACTGAACGGCGGTATTCACCCGGTAATGGTAACAGCGCTAAAGGTCCAAGCGGGCTAAAACGTTCAAAGCCGACATGGTTATGCGGTTTTGAAGTTTGTACAGTCGTAACAATAGCCACTTGATCATAGTCATGTACCGATGCACCAATGCCCAAGGCTTTACGACAAAATGAATCGCGGCCATCGGCAGCTATGACCAGCTTGGATTGTAAAGACAATGTTTCTTCGCCACGTTGCGCTGCGATATAAGCAAAGTCAGCATCTTGGGTCAGTGAGGTCACTTGTACGCCATCAATCAGTTCAATCAATGGCTGTTTGCGCACTTCTGTTAGCAACACACGGCCGAGCCAGGCATTTTCAATGACCTGACCAAAACTTTCGACTTTTTCCTGTTCTGCTTTTAAACGTGCCTTGCCAAAGCTGCCCTGTTCGGTAATATGCACTTCCAGAATTGGCGTGGCATGTTCTTGCAGTGCATCCCATAAACCGAGTTCCTGATAAATTTGTACGCTACGGCGTGACAAGGCACTGTTACGTGCATCAAAGCTCGAATGATAGGGAGCAAGATCGGCATCATCATAATTGGGGTACTTAATTGCTTCGAGCAGCTTCACTGCAATATTTGCCTTAGCCAACATCAAGGCTAAACTTAGCCCGACCATACCACCGCCTACGATGATTACTTCTTGCTGCATGTTTTGATCCTTTTATGTCGTATCTATCAGGTTGAGATACTTATAATCTTGATTGATTTTATATTACCTCAAAGAAATTTATTTTTATAATGAATTAGCGCTGCACTTTTAGATGATATCCAATTATGAATGGATTTCAGCCAGGCTAAGCCGATTATCTAGCTGTCTTGGCTCCATAAAAAGTGTTTAGTGCTTACGCTGTAAACATCATAAGGGTATTGCTTAAATCTCAACCATGAAAAAATATGTGGAAGCAATCGGTTTCAAGTCTATATGGATGTGAAATTCCTCACAGGAAAACCATCAGCTTGTAATGTAGAAGCAAAAACGGAGCTTAAGCTCCGTTTTTACAGACTCAAATGAAATTCTCATAACACAATGATATAAATTACAGAAAAATCGCCTTCATGAAGTTTCTAATTGAGTTTTGTATTTAGTCTGCTAACGTACCACTCTTGTCTGAGGCTCATGATGTACTGTTTTGTCTAATTTCGTTCCTGTATAAATCAGATATAGTGCCGACAAGCCGACCAAGATATAAATAATCCTAGATAGAGCGCTCATTTCACCAAAAATAGCAGCGACTAAATTGAAATCGAATGCACCAATTAAGCCCCAGTTCAGGCCACCAATAATTGCCAAAGCGTAAGCAATCCAGTCGATAGTATTTAATCTCATCATTTTTCTCCCACTGTTCTTTAGTTTATTTAAGGATCAGAGGAATTATCTGAAGAAAAGCAGATTTAATATGTTGCTTTGATGCTAAAAACCGATTTTATATGTTGAATTCGTGTCAGTTTTTAAACTTTAAATTTTAACTGGGTTGGTTTTATTTAAGTTATTCGAGATAAACGTAAATAAAATCATTTTTCGCATTTAATGCATATCCACCCGAATTACATCAAATATTGAAATTTTTTAATCTCGTCGCAAGAAAATCAAGAACCGTCAAACAAGCTAATTGATCTGGAATTTGTTATAACGAGCAATAGTTACATCGATTATATACACCACAATTGTAAGATTGATTTTTATAGAAAAATCTAAAAATCATGCTCTAATCAGACCATATCTTTAATAAAAAAGCCGATCATCTGATCGGCTTTTCATCCTAAAAATCGCTTAGGCTACTTTGGCTTTTGCCATCAGGGCTTCAATATCTTCTACTGTTTTGACCACATCTTTGGTGAGCACCAGTGGCCCATTTTCGGTAGCGACCACATCGTCTTCAATGCGGATACCAATACCACGCCATTTGGCATCGACAGTTTCATCATCTGGTGCAATGTACAAACCCGGTTCAACCGTCACCACCATACCCTCTTCATAGGCACGCCATTCGCCATCCTGTTTATATGAACCGACATCGTGCACATCCATACCCAACCAGTGTCCGGTACCATGCATGTAAAACTGACGGAAAGTTTCTTTTTCGATAATTTCCTCAATATCACCTTGCATCAAGCCAAGTTCAAGCAAACCTTGAACCAAAATGCGTACCGCCACATTGTGCGGTTCCTTATAAGAGTTGCCAATACGTACCGCATCAATCGCAGCCACTTGTGCTTTTAACACCAGCTCATATAAGGCTTTTTGCTCAGGGCTGAATTTACCATTCACCGGGAAAGTACGGGTGATGTCTGAGGCATATAACTGATATTCGCAAGCCGCATCAATCAGCACCAGATCACCATCTTTCAGCACTTGGTCATTTTCCACATAATGCAAAATGCAGGCATTTTCTCCTCCCCCAACGATACTATTGTAAGAAGGCACGCAGCCATTTTTACCAAAAATATAATTCAATTCTGCTTCAAGTGCATATTCCATCATGCCCGGTTTCACCGTTTGCATGGCACGGGTATGCGCTTCTGCTGAAATATCCGATGCCAGTTGCATCAACTTGATTTCCTGTTCAGATTTATGCAGACGTATTTCATCGACAATTCGGTCCAGCTGAATCACTTGCGCAGGTGCCGAAGTACCTTTGCGTGATTCACCATTAGCTTTGGCAATCCATTTCGCTACACGGGCATCAAAATCGGCCTGATGACCAATACGATAAAACAGTTTTTGTTTATTGTGCAGTTTCTCGATAATTTCTTCATCCAGCAGATCAATGGCATAGGCTTCATCCGCCTCGTAATCATCCACTGCACCGTCTACACCGGCACGGTAACCGTTCCAGATTTCCATCTCGCGGTTACGTTCCCGGCAGAACAGACTATAGGTATAACCTTCATCAATCGATTCAAAAGTCTCAATCACGGCTACTGCTTCAGGCTCTGCAAAGCCCGTTAGATAGAAAAAGCTGCTGTCTGCACGGAATTTATAATCCGCATCGCGGTTACGCATAGCAACCGGACTGGTGGCAATAATTGCAATACTGTGCGGACCCATTTCTTCTGCCAGGCGGTCACGACGTTCCTGAAAATCTGCTTGAGTCAGTTTCATCATTAAGTGTACTTTTGTCTTTTATGAGGAGGTGATAACTTTTAAAGGATCTGTTCTTGAACACAATCGTCCGAATTAGCTCGGACGATGCGGGGTAAACATTTCAACAACACTGCTGGCTTCTGTAGTCGCGCTATTTTTTTGTAACTGCGGCTGGATATTTTGCAGCAATGGAGTTTCTGCAATTTCCACTTTTTTACGCCCCAATGACAGGCTCACAGGAATCAAGCGCACAAATTCGTAAAGTTCCTGATAGCTTTCTTCGCCTTCTTCGTCATCATCCGACTCATCAAATTCAACCGCTGCCACATCTTGCAGATGTTCAATCAGTTCCATTTCATCCGGACGGATATGTCCTGATGCCAGACCAAATCCCAATACCACCCCGGCACACCAGTCCGCCAAGGCTTGTACACGATCCGCAAGAACGTGTTCATCATCCGGAAGCAAAGGTAAATAGTCGAGTTCATCTTCAGATAAAGCATGGGCAATATCTTCTGCTTCATCGGCTAATATCTCTAAAACCTGCTGCTCTAGCGCAGGAATTTCAAGCGTGGCTAAAATTTGTTGCCATTCATCACCGGTCGGTGCTTGAGTAACACAAACAATACCCGTTAGTAACCCATGTAACTCACTTGGGCTTGAAATCTCTTCAATTTTTGAAAAATTGTGGTGCCATTCCGACCAACCTGAAATATCGTCTTGCATTCGCTTATCCAATCTCTATACTTCTTATATATTACCTTTGTTTGCGATACTGTGCGACCACGATATGTTAGAAGAATTACAGCGTCTACAGGCGCATATTGGCGTTTTAAAAACGCGACTTGCGCATTATGAAAGTGAAAATGCTGCACTTAATGCTGCAAAAGCAGATTCCAACGAGCACTATCATGCCCAAATTGTGCAAAAAAATGGCATCATTACCCAAAAACAAGAAGAAATAGATAATCTGAGTGAGCAATTAAGCGAAACCCAATCGCAATTCAAGCAACTGAATAGTGATGCAGCTGCTTTAGCAGACCGCTATAGCCGTTTGGAAAAAAGTTGTACCGATCTTAAAAACCGTTTTCAGGAAATTCTGGCTGAACGTAATGAATTACGTGTCATTAAAGAAAAAATGCAAAATGATCACCGTGTTGCTCAACAGGAAATTCAGGGCTTGCAACAGGAACGTGAAAGATTGTTACAAAAAAATGAACATGCTAAAGCCAAAGTTGAAGCCATTATTCAGCGTCTTGCAATTTTAGGTACTGCTCAAGATCAGCATGCGCAAGAAATTCAACAGCTTGCTCACCCAGCCGATGCAAATGAGGATATTTAATCATGAGTGAACAAATTGCCGTTGAACTGCGTGTGCTGGGTCATAATTTTCGTTTAGCAACCACAGAAAAGGAAAAAGCTGGTTTAGAACGTGCAGCTGAATTGTTAAATGAAAAATATGATGATTTTCGCCGTAAAGCACCCCGTGTTGAGCCGAGTAAACTGATTATTATGGTTGCACTTGAATTGATGCAGGAAGTGCTTTCAATGAACAAATCCTTGCAAGAGTATGCACATTGTGATCGCTTGCTGGCGACTATTTTAGAAGACCTCAATGATTTGGTTTAATTTCCTATTAAATTGAATAAACTATCAACATTTGTGATTTAACTTTACAGTTGTTGCACATTGAGGATTTGCCAACACCTCATTATTGGTTATACTTACTCTATCTCTGAGGTGTTCGCCAGCGCGTCTATATCCCTGCCGATACTTAAATCTACGGATTGTGTTCTGCATATTTAGAGTGTATGCCCATCTTCGAATGGGAAACCCAGCAAGTATGCGTCGCGTCCACCTTGAACTTCTTCGGGTTCAGGGTAACGACATGCAGCGGCATCTTCGGAGTGTTTTTTCTTATTATTCTAAGTGTCATTTATTACAATACTTATTCATCTATTTTACATTTTAAAGAGTTTTCGTTTTTAAATTTCATTTCATTCTCCGCCATATTCATCAATATTTTATGCAAAAAATACCCAAGATTTTCATCTTGGGTATATCACTTAAGTTCTGGCATTCAGTTATTTAGACTTTTGCAGCCGCAAAGCATTGATGACTACTGATAATGAACTGAGCGACATGGCAACCGCTGCAAGCATCGGGGTCAACAGCAGTCCAGTGAGGGGATAAAAAACACCCGCTGCCACAGGCACACCCAAGCCATTATAGACAAAGGAAAAGGCCAGGTTCTGTTTCATGTTCTTCACGCCTAACTTTGCCATATGAATAGCATCGGCTACGCCTCGGATATCTCCTTTGACCAAAGTCACTTGAGCCGTCTGTTTGGCAATATCGGTACCATTGCCCATTGCCACCCCCACATTGGCCTGGGCAAGTGCCGGTGCATCATTAATGCCATCGCCAGCCATCGCCACAACTTTTCCTTGAGCCTGAAATTTTTTCACGATATCTAATTTTTCAGTCGGGGTACAGTTGCCATAAACCTGCTGAATCCCCAGCTCAGCCGCGACCAGTTTGGCATTCTGCTCGTGGTCACCAGTCGCCATCACCACTTCAATACCATCGGCCATCAGTTGATCAATCACCTGATGGGCATTGTGTTTAATCGCATCATGAATCGAGATATAAGCCAGAACTTGCTGCTCATTGGCCAGAAAGCTAATCACATTACCGCTCTCGCGTTGCGCATCCAGCTGTGTCTGAACATGATCAGGCAGCTGTAAACCCAATTGATCAATCAGCTTTTGACTGCCCACATACAGGGTTTGACCCTCAATTTGACCTTTCACCCCAAAACCGGTGACATCTTCAAAATCAACGACTTTCAACAGTTGCTCATGTGGAACAAGCTTGGTTAAAGTCTGGGCAATCGGATGAGTTGAATATTGCTCAATCGAGGCAATCCATTGTTCCACTTGCGTTTGCTGAGCTGTATCTGAAAGCAGTTTAATCTCTTTCAGGCTCGGTTTACCTTCAGTCAAGGTTCCGGTTTTATCGACAATTAAAGTGGTGACTTTGCTCAAGGCTTCTATGGCTTCCGCATCTTTAAACAGCACGCCTTTTTGCGCTGCCCGCCCTGTGGTGGCCATGACCGACATCGGCGTTGCCAGACCTAAAGCACATGGACAGGCAATAATCAGTACAGCCACTGCACACATCAGTGCCAGATCAAATTGCGCTTGGCCAAACAGCATCCATGCCATAAAGGTCAACACACTAATCGCTAAAACAATCACCACAAAATATTTGGCAAATACATCAGCAAGTTTTTGTAACGGTGCTTTAGAGCGCTGTGCTTCCGCCACAGTCTGAATCATTTTCGCCAAAGTGGTATTGGCCCCCACTGCCGTGGTTTGAATACGTATACTGCCCTGCTGATTCACCGTACCGCCAATCACCCGGTCATCAAGTTCTTTTTTGACGGGTACAGGTTCACCCGTCATCATGGCTTCATCAACATAGGTTTTGCCTTCCACCACAATGCCGTCGAGTGGAATCTGGTCCCCTGATGAAATCTGCAGGATATCGCCCTGTTTCACCATGCCAATATCCACCTCAACAACCTGATCATGCTGTACCAGTTTTGCAGTATGCGGTTGCAGTTTCAGCAAGGATTTAAGTGCGTCAGCGGTTTTGGCACGGGCTTTCAGCTCCATGATTTGCCCGAGCAAACTCAAGGACACGATCATACACGCCGCTTCATAATACACGGCAACCCCATGACCGGTTTTCGCCTGCATCGGAATCAGGGATGGAAAAACTGTCGCCACAACACTGTAAATAAAGGCCGCCAGCACCCCGACCCCAATCAGGCTCCACATGTTCAGATTACGTGTTTTATAAGAAGTCCAGCAACGTTCGATAAACGGCTTACCCGCCCAAAGGATGACGGGAATAGACAGCACCAGTTCAATCCACGGCTGAATATGCTGCGGAATAAAGGCATGGATATGCGACCCCATGGCCAATACAAAGACGATTAAAGTCAGTGGCAACGTGATCCAGAAACGGTGACTGAAATCGACCATCTCAGGATTCGGTGCATCATTCAAACTAGGTTGCATAGGTTCCAAAGCCATACCGCAGATTGGACAGGTTCCCGGTCCTTTTTGCACAATTTCAGGATCCATGGGACAGGTATAATCCATGTCAGCAGCACCTTCCGGCACAGGTCGCTGATCTGCTGGAAGCAAATAAAATTCAGGGTCTCCTTTAAACTTTTCCAGGCAATACGGATTGCAGAAATAGTAAGTTTTACCCGAATAATCAGTTTTTAAATCGGTTGAAGTGTCTACCGACATGCCACAGACAGGATCGACCTCAGAATGAGGTGATGATGCAGGATGAGTTCCGCCACAGCAGCTGGATTGCTTTTCTGCAACTGCCACTTTTGCTGTTGAAGCACAGCAGGAGGATGCTGTTTGCAGAGTTTGTAGATATTGTTCAGGTTGCTGGGTAAATTTATTCAGACAGCGTTCTGAACAGAAATAATAATCTTTTGATTCAAACTTGCTATGCCATTTAGAATCCGTTTTAACCTGCATGCCACAAACCGGATCAACTATTATTTCACTCACCTGCTCTACGGTTTGTGCTTTATTTCCCGCACAACAGCCTAATGATTGCGCTACGGGTGGTTGATTTTGAGAACCGCAGCAAGATTTTTTTTCATCTGTTTTTAATTGAAATGCACAGCCGCAGCCCGAAGTTTTAGATTTATTTTTTTCTAAATACTGTTCTGGATTGGCCTGAAATTTATTCAAACAGCCCTGACCGCAAAAATAATAACTTTTATCTAAGTATGTAGTGTGCGGCTTGGATAAATCCGTCACGGTCATACCACAGACGGGATCAATATACTGTTGTGACTCAGCTTTTTGACTACCACAACATGAAGATGAGGCCGCTACAACTTTAGCTTTATTTGCACAGCCACAGTCTGATTTAGGCGTGGTTTCTTGAAGGTAAGCTTCAGGATTTTTAATAAACTTTTGTTTGCAGCCATCACAACAAAATAAATATTTTTTCCCCAGATATTCAAAATAATGTGCTGAACTTTCCGAAACGTTCATTCCACAGACTGGATCAACTTTCACTAATTCAAGGACTGAATCCTGTTTTGCACAGCAGGCAGATTTTTGTTGCTCATTCATCCGACTCACCTATTTTATTCTTTCATTGTGTTAGCATAAAGTCTGTACCCAAGTACAGAGTCAAGTCATTTGAGGATATTTTATGCTCACTATCGGAAAACTGGCCAAACACTGTCATGTAAACGTCGAAACCATTCGCTATTATCAACGCATCGGTTTAATGCGCGTACCTGAATCCACGCAGAGTTACCGTTATTACAATGACAAAGATATTGAAACCTTAAGCTTTATTCAAAAAGGCAAAGATGCAGGCTTGCAACTCAGTGAAATACAGGAATTACTGCAACTTCAACTCGAAGACCGTGAACAGGTGAGACATGTCATTGAGCAACGATTGGAAAAAATTGATCAACGAATTCAGGAATTGCAGGCACTCAAAACCCGTTTAAGCAGCTGGGTAGATGAATGTAAAACCACCAATGAAAGCTGTTGCCCGATTTTGAAAGAGCTAAAAAACAGTTAAACTGCTTTTACGATAAAAATGTATATATTTTTGGGGAATTTATAACCGATGTCAGTGGATTTAAAAGTTTTACGCAAGCAACTTCGACATCAGCGCAGAGCCGTTTCCAGCTTTCAACAAAAACAGGCGCAACAAAAAGTATTTCAGCAACTGATCCGGCTAAAACCTTTTCAGCATGCCAAAAAAATCGGCATCTATCTGAATGCCTTTGGTGAAATCCATACCCAAAAAATCATTGAATACTGCTTTAAACAGCATAAACAGGTTTATCTGCCAATGATTTGCACCATGAACCAGCAATTGCACTGGGTCAAAATCACGCAACAGCAATACCGAAACAATCAATTTTCATATCATCCACTCGGCATGAAAGAGCCTATGGCCGGGCGTGGCCTGCATGTTTCGACGCTGGATTTTTTAATGATGCCTTTGCTGGCCTGTGATATTCACGGTACCCGCATTGGGATGGGCGGCGGTTTCTATGATAAAACCCTGGCCAGCGCCCCCCATAAACCCTATCGGCTTGGTATTGCACATGCCTTTCAGCTGATTCAGCAGCCTTTACATCGTGAAGTCTGGGATCAACCTCTCGATGCCTTACTTACCCCTGCAAAATACCTACACTTTAAGCGTTGAATGGGTATTTTTGACTGACAAGAATATTTTAAAATCACACATTTACTCATTTTTTATACATTTTCATTTGCCCTGCCCTTGTATTTTTTAAAATACCCATCACTATAAAAAACATGGCAACACTGTTGTTACTCATTAGGAGTGCCCATGTCTGAAATTATTATGAATCAAGAAACCTTAGATACACAGGTTCCAAGCGTATTACCACTTTTAGCGCTACGTGATGTGGTGGTTTATCCACACATGCAAATTGCGTTATTTGTAGGTCGTGAAAAATCGATCAAAGCAGTTGACGTGGCCCGTAACAGTGACAATCTCGTATTTGTAGTTGCACAACAAGATTCTCTTACAGAAGAAATTGATCACGACAACTTATATCAATACGGTACTGTCGCGAAGATTGTGCAAGTTGTGAATCATGAAAATGATGAAAACTGTATAAAAGTACTTATTGAGGGTCTACACCGTTCTAAACTGGTGAAAATCATCGACCATGATGAATATTTATCAGCCGAACATGCCCTTAGCCCAATGACGGTCAATGTTGAGGCTGGTTCTCAAGCAACACGTGTGCAAGAACTGCGAACTTTATTTGCCCAGTATGCAGAAGCCAAATTACGTAATGCACGTGAATTGGTTACTGCTGCAAATAAAATCGATGACTTGTTGCAACTCTTGTTCTTTGTTGCCACCCGTGTCCCACTGAACATTGATATCAAGCAAAAGTTTTTGGAACAGGATGACTTTGAAGCACATTTGACTGAGCTCATGACTTATTTGTTGCAACAGTCTGAAGAACAGCAGATTGAACAAACCTTGCATGACTCGGTAAAACGCCAGATGGAGAAAAACCAGCGCGAATATTTCCTGAATGAAAAAATGAAGGTGATTCAGCGCGAGCTTTCCGACATGAATGGCGGTGCTGAAGATGATGTCGCTGAAATTGAACGTCGTCTGGAAGAAGCGGATTTACCTGAACACGTGCGTAAAAAAGCCGAATCTGAATTCCGTAAGCTCAAAGCCATGCAGCCCGCTTCAAGTGAAGCTGCTGTGGTGCGCAACTATATCGAGGCGATTTTAGATACGCCTTGGAATAAAGCTAGCAAAGTCAGCATCAATTTGGCGAAAGCACAAGAGATTTTAGATGCCGATCACTACGGTTTAGATGAAGTCAAAGACCGTATTGTGGAATATCTTGCAGTACAATCTCGTGTGAAAAAGCTCAAAGGCCCGATTCTTTGCCTGGTTGGCCCTCCAGGGGTAGGTAAAACTTCACTTGGTGAGTCGGTTGCCAAAGCTACAGGTCGTGAATTTGTGCGTATGGCCCTAGGTGGCGTACGTGACGAAGCAGAAATCCGCGGTCACCGTCGTACCTATATCGGTGCGATGCCGGGTAAAATCGTGCAATCACTGACAAAAGTAGGCGTGAAGAACCCGCTGTTCTTGCTCGACGAAATTGACAAGATGGCACAGGATTACCGTGGCGACCCTGCTTCTGCCTTGCTTGAAGTACTGGATCCATCACAAAACAGTAAATTCAACGATCACTACCTCGATCTTGATCTTGACCTGTCTGAAGTGATGTTCATCTGTACTGCAAACAGCATGAATATTCCTGAGGCTCTTTTAGACCGTATGGAAGTGATCCGTCTACCGGGTTATACCGAAGAGGAAAAAGTCAATATTGCCGAACGTTATCTGGTTCCTAAAGCCATTAAAGACAATGGTTTACGTGCAAAAGAATTGACCATTCATGAAGAAGCGATCCGTGACATCGTGCGTCGTTATACTCGCGAAGCCGGTGTGCGTAGCCTAGAACGTGAAGTGTCAAAAATTGCCCGTAAAGTGGTGAAAGAAGC
Organism: Acinetobacter sp. YH01018; assembly: GCF_013420295.1. Lineage (NCBI taxonomy): Bacteria > Pseudomonadati > Pseudomonadota > Gammaproteobacteria > Moraxellales > Moraxellaceae > Acinetobacter > Acinetobacter sp. YH01018. Next base: position 23,178 of record NZ_VOYL01000021.1, on the reverse strand, counting down.
GGTCAGCAAAAAAGCCAAAAACTTGCATATCGATGTCACTGCTGAAAACCTGTCTGATTACCTGGGCGTACATAAGTTCGACTTCGGTATGGCGGAAGAAGAAGCGCAAGTCGGTCGTGTCAATGGCCTGGCTTGGACTTCAGTTGGTGGCGAATTGCTTTCGATTGAAGTTGCTGCGGTAAAAGGTAAAGGTAAATTCATTACCACCGGTTCACTCGGTGATGTGATGAAAGAATCCATTACCGCTGCAATGACTGTGGTGCGTACTCGTGCCGATGCCTTGGGTATTGAGGCTTCAAGATTTGAAGAAACCGATATTCATGTGCATTTACCTGAAGGTGCAACACCGAAAGATGGTCCATCTGCAGGTTTAGCCTTAACTACCGCACTGGTTTCAGCTTTCACAGGCATTCCGGTACGTGCCGATATTGCCATGACCGGTGAAACCAATCTGGGCGGTCGTGCAATGCGCATTGGTGGCTTGAAGGAAAAACTTTTAGCTGCACATCGCGGTGGCATCAAGCTAGTATTTATCCCTCAAGAGAACGCTCGTGACCTGGTGGAAATTCCAGAAAATGTTAAAGCCGGCCTTGAAATTAAGACCGTGAAAAGCATCGATGAGATCTTGCCATTGGCCTTGGTAGAAGCACCAAAACCTTTGGTGAAAGCACCGATTGTTAAACCAATTGCAGAAGGCAAAGCAGCGCGTCATTAATTGCATTTAGCTACAAAAAGAGGAGAGCTTCGGCTCTCTTTTTTTGTGTAAATTTTTTACCATATTCATAAAACATTAGCTTGAAAAACCAGCAGCTCATCCCCATTTAATATGGTATAGATAATGATGCGCTGTAGGTTTCTGATTTATTTCTACTTAAAAAGTTATTAATAAGTTATGTGAATGGTCATCTACATCTCCAGGTGGATGACCTTTTGATCGCAGTCCCAATATTTCATTAGGGGACTGCGTTTTTTATGTGTTCTTATTCATCAGCTTGAATTATTAAATTATAAGCCAGACCATCTATGACACTGGCCATTTTGGCAATATTTAAAGTTTTCAAGGTATCCTTGGCACTGTGATAGTCCCTGTTACGAAAATGCCCCGTATCTGTAATCATCATGGCGGGAATATCCAGCTTCCAGTAATTGAGATGATCTGAAAACTCCATCCCCGTGATAAAAGACGGTGCGACCAGTCGTTGACACTCCAGGCGCTTCAATATTCGCATGGATTCACAATATTTTGCACCCAAATCATACGACTGCAAATTACTGACAGCCGCAATAAAGTTACCATGTTGCGGATAAACCCATTTCAGGCCGGCAGGATACTCCTGTACCAGATTTTCATCAAAAAACCCGATCATCTCTAAAATATAAACGCCGCGAATGTGATCTTTCTGAGCCTGGATGGATTTTGCATGGACAAAACTGCCCATGTATTCGGTCTTGAAAAATGGCGGCTCCTGCAAGGTATAAAATACAAATTCAACATTATATGGCAGTTGCGATTTCTGCTGTGACAGTATGCGTGCGGTTTCAATCACCCCTGCTACTCCGGAAGCATTATCATCCGCACCTTGAGTTTCACCAAACACATCATAATGCGCGCCGACAATCACTTTGTCAGCATGACCTGCGGTTAAGGTACATACTACGTTGCGATAACCCAAACCATTCACCGAATAATTTTGATACTGGCATGGGATACCAAACAAACGCATCTGTTCTTTAATCCAGGCAGAAACGCGTTGTAGCTCTTGTGAGTTTTTATAATTACGATGCCCCTGCTGACCTATAATTTGCTCCAGATAGACCTTTAAATTATCGTTACTGGCGGGTGATATGCTCGGTAATGCCCAACTTGAAGTATTGAACAAAAGAGTGCAAAGGAAGGTGCTCAACCATAAGCCTAATTTTTTATCCCTTTTTAATCTCATTTATTATCGTCCTCTCTTCTTATGCATATTCAATCCATTGCTGAAGATTAAAGCAGCATCTGGCACGCCTTTTCAATTGCAATTTGTTGCTCAAAAACAAGTAAAATCAGTTTTAGCGTTTATAATAAAGATGAGTCTTAAATCATCGAATCTTATGAAAATCCGTATTATTACCATCGGTCAAAAAATGCCAGCCTGGGTGCTCACCGGTTTTGAAGATTACTTCAAACGTATCCAGCCTTTTGTGCAGACCCAAATTATAGAATTACCTATGGCAAAACGCGGAAAAAATGATTCTGAAGCCGATATTCTGAAATATCGCCAGATTGAAGGCGAAAGCATTCTGAATGCACTGAAACATAATGAAACCCTGATTGCCCTTGAAGTCGGGGGTAAAGAATTCAGTACTGAAAAACTGGCTGAAACCATGAAACAATGGATGCTGGAAGGTAATGATGTGGTCTTGGCGATTGGCGGTCCGGATGGTCACTCCGAAGCGGTACGTAAAGCTGCTGCATGGCACTGGTCTTTATCCAAGCTCACCCTGCCTCACCCTATGGTTCGCGTCATGCTGATCGAGCAGCTCTACCGCGCAATGAGTATCAACCATAATCATCCTTATCACCGGGCGGGTTAAGCAGGTTCAGAACGGGATGATTTGAGCTTGGCAAAATCGTGTAAAGCGAACATATTCCTGAGCTTGAGTCATCAACTGGATCAGACCGTGCATTATTGTTCTAAAAAAAGAACAATATGTTGATATAAATTGTATTTATTCTATTTCTCTTTATTTGGCATCATAGCCTCAATCGATGTTATTTAAATTAGGCGCATCAACATGAATCTACAAACTTTACCCGGTTTATTTATTTCACATGGCTCACCCATGCTGGCGCTAAATCCGGAACAGGTAGGTCCTGCTCTGGAGCGATTGAGCTTAAATCTGCCTAAGCCTGAAGCCATTATTGTGATGTCTGCGCACTGGGAAAGTAATGCGCTTGAAGTGAGTAGTAGCGTTCGTCCAGAAACCTGGCATGACTTTCGTGGTTTCCCGCCTGAGCTGTATGAAATCCGCTATCCGGCACCGGGTCAACCTGAACTTGCAGAACAGGTTCTGCATCTTTTGGCCAATGCTGGCTTTACAGCCCATGCCAACAGCACTCGTCCACGTGATCATGGCGTGTGGATGCCATTGTTGCATATGTATCCCGAGGCTGATATTCCTGTGGTAGAAATCTCTTTACCGATGAACATGTCTGCTGAGGAGATTTATAAAATTGGTCAAACCCTGGCACCATTATGTGAAAAACAAATATTAATAATCGGTTCGGGAAGTATTACCCATAACCTGCGTGAATTGGCATGGCATGGTGAAGCTGCTACTGTACCCGAGTGGGCATCGACTTTTCGGAATTATGTGGTCAGCAAAATGAATCACAGCGATTATGCTGCGGTTCTGGACTGGCAAAGTATCCCTTATGTAGAGCGTAATCATCCTACCTTAGAACACTTTGCTCCCCTGTTCTTTGCGATGGGGACTGGGCATCGTTTCAGTATTGTGCATAGCAGTTTCAGTATGGGTTCTCTGGGCATGGATATTTACCGTTTTGACTGATGCACATCAACTCATAAATTTTTATTAATTATTAACAAAATTATAGTTATGGATACATTTTGATACCTAATTCACCAAAATGTATCCATATTTTTTAAGTACCTTTACGTTATTCTATTAAAAATTCTTCAAAACCAAGTACTTTTAAAATGAAAGTTAAACTTTTAGCAATGGCTCTTTTCCCACTCACGCTTGCAGCTTGTCAATCTGGCGATATTCAAAAAGTTGGAGATGTCGCCGTGTCTGTACTTCAACAACAAAATGCAGATAAGACCTTGAGCACTTATCAATGGCTTACAGCTACAGGGTCCGCACCTAAACCACTGGTACTAAATTTTGACGATCAAGGCCGTTTGAGCATTGCTACCAGCTGTAATGGTATGGGTAGCAGCTGGAAAGTTGAAAATAATCAGATCGTGACAGGCCCCCTCATGGGAACCCAAATGGCATGTCCAGACGTCTCCATGCAGCAAGAAAACATTGCCAAAGATCTGTTTAATAACCGCAAAGTACCGTTTATTTTAGATTTAAAAAATTCACAACAACCGACATTAACCCTCATTTCAGCCACAGGTCAGAAATACGTTTTCACTGGCACCATGACCCCTGAAAGCAAATATCAGACTCAGGCTGAAACCATTTTTCTGGAAATTTCACCTGAAACTAAGCCATGTAGCGGTGTCGCCCCACAAAACTGTTTACAGGTTCGGGAAGTTAAATACAGTGAAAGCGGGATAAAAATCCAAGTCGATAAAGACTGGACTTTATTCTATGATCAAATCGAAGGTTTTACCCATAACCCCAATGAGCGACAAATCATCAGGGTCAAGCGTTATGAAATCAAGCATCCTGCTGCAGATCAGTCGAAATATGCTTATATCCATGACATGACGGTTGAACGCTCAACGGTTAAGTAAAGCATTTACTCAAGACATAAAAAAACCGAGGCCATAGCCTCGGTTTTTTTAAAGCTTAAACCAAGTCAGACTTAGAATACGCCTTGAGCCAGCATTGCATCGGCAACTTTTACGAAGCCAGCAATGTTCGCACCATCAACATAGTTCACAGTACCATCTTCTTTAGTACCGTATTTCACGCAGTTACGGTGAATTTCTTTCATAATCGCGTGTAAACGTTCATCAACTTCTTCAAACGTCCAGCCTAAACGCAATGCATTTTGAGACATTTCAAGACCAGAAGTCGCTACACCACCTGCATTCGATGCTTTACCTGGCGCATAAAGGATTTTCGCTTCAACGAATTTTTCCACTGCTTCAAGCGTAGACGGCATATTTGCACCTTCAGCAACACAAATCACGCCATTTGCAAGAAGTTGAGCTGCATCGTCTGCATCTAATTCGTTTTGAGTTGCACATGGAAGCGCGATGTCACACTTGATACCCCAAGGACGTTGACCTTCCATATATTCAAAACCGTGTTTAGACGCAAACTCAGAAATACGGCCACGTTGAACGTTTTTAAGTTCCATTACTTCAGCAAGAAGTTCTTCAGTGAAACCGTCTTTAACGAATACAGTACCCGCAGAGTCAGAAAGTGAAACCACTTTTGCACCCAGGAACATGGCTTTTTCAGCAGCGTATTGAGCTACGTTACCAGAACCAGAAATAGTCACCACTTTATCTTTAAAACTATCGTCACGAGTTTTCAGCATTTCTTCCGCGAAATAAACCGTACCGTAACCCGTTGCTTCAGGACGAGCCAGTGAACCACCGAAAGTCAAGCCTTTACCAGTGAATACGCATGAAGTGTCATTGCTGAGCTTCTTCATCATACCTGCCATGTAGCCTACTTCGCGGCCGCCTACACCGATATCGCCCGCAGGAATGTCAGTATTTGAACCCAGATGACGGTACAACTCGATGATTAATGCCTGGCAGAAACGCATGATTTCGCCTTCAGACTTACCTTTAGGGTCAAAGTCTGAACCGCCTTTACCACCGCCCATAGGCAATGTAGTCAAGGCATTTTTGAAAGTTTGTTCAAAACCTAGGAATTTCAAAATTGAAAGGTTCACTGAAGGGTGGAAACGCATCCCCCCTTTAAATGGACCAATAGCTGAGTTGTACTGTACACGAAAAGCACGGTTTACGTGAGTTTGGCCTTTGTCATCTACCCATGAAACACGGAACTGAATCGCACGTTCAGGTTCTACAAGACGTTCAAGTAATCCATGATCAGCATATTCTGGATTCTTTTCAATGAATGGCCAAAGGCTAGTCATTACCTCTTCTACAGCTTGTAGAAACTCTGGTTGATGTTGATCACGTGATTTAACGTAGTTTAGGAAGTCGTTAAGGCTGTTGTATTTCAACGCTTAATCCTCAGCAGAAAATGGATCAAAATTGGTCAAAATTTCAATCAATGATATATTTTGGCGCAAAACATTAAATATCACTTGCACCTATTCAGCAATAGTTTTTTGAAAAAAACTTCAATTTTCTATATAGAACATATATTTAATTTAATTATTCAGTCTTTTTATTTATAAATAAAATAACTTTCAGATATATATCAATGTAATATTTTGCCCGATATTAATGCATTTTTAGTCCCATTTTTGCGCACAGGAATTCTATGTAAAAACATGCTAGTATTGCTCTCCAGCACATTGTTTCACGCTGCTTGCCCAGCACTCCCGGTTATACATGAACACTCAAATTAGCTTGATTCAAAAAATTGACGCCCTGTTGCCGCAAACACAATGCGGACTCTGCGGCCACCGAGATGGATGCCTCCCTTATGCAAAAGCCATAAGTGAAGGTGAAGAGGCCAATAAATGTGTACCAGGCGGACAACCCGTTGCCGATGCTTTGGCTGAATTGCTGGGTCGCCCAAAACTCAAAGCAGAAGAAAGTGTTTGGCCGATTCAAAGTGATGGTCGTCCACAACGTATGAAAGCGATTATTCGTGAAGATGAATGTATTGGTTGTACCAAATGCATCAGTGCCTGCCCGGTCGATGCGATTATTGGTTCAGGTAAGCTCATGCATAGCATTTTGACTGACCTGTGTACCGGTTGCGAACTCTGTATTCCGCCCTGCCCGGTCGACTGTATTGACCTGGTGGAAGACAACCACGTCGTGCCTTCAGAAGAGGCGCGTATTGCTGAACAAACTGACCTGCGCAAGCGCTATTACGCCCATATTCAGCGTGAAGAGAAACGCCGGATTAACCGCAAAGGTCCGGTGGTGCGTGCCAATATTGATGCGGCCTTATTTGCCCAATTTTCAGCGCAAAGTGACTTGGTTCCAGAGATTCAAGTGGTAGAAAAAACAGCTGATCCTGTGGTAAGCCACGATGCAGCAACCACCATTCAACTGGCAAAAATTCGCACCCAAATCAAAAAATTAGAAAAACAGCTCAGTGTTCGTGAAGACCTCAAGAAACGTGCCCTGCTGGATGATTTGCAACAGCAGCTGATTGTTCTGGGAGCTTCATGATGGCAGTTAAAAACATGACCAGAAAGCAGGTTCAGATTTTTTTTGAACGCTTACGAGAGCAAAGACCCAGCCCTAAAACCGAACTGAATTACAGCACTCCTTTTGAGCTATTGGTGGCCGTGACTCTTTCCGCTCAAGCCACCGATGTCAGTGTCAACAAAGCCACCGATAAGCTGTTTCCAGTGGCCAATACCCCGGAAGCCATTTATGCTTTAGGCGTGGAGGGTTTAAAAGAATATATTAAGACCATCGGCTTATATAACGCTAAAGCCGAGAACGTAATTAAAACCTGCAAGCTGCTGATTGAAAAACACAATAGTGTGGTGCCCAACAATCGGGCTGATCTGGAAGCATTACCAGGTGTGGGGCGTAAAACTGCCAATGTGGTGCTGAATACCGCTTTTGGCCATCCGACCATGGCAGTCGATACGCATATTTTCCGTTTAGGTAATCGTACCGGTCTGGCTATTGGCAAAAATGTGCTTGAAGTTGAACACCGGCTGGTCAAAGTCATTCCCAAGGAATTTATAGTCGATGCCCATCATTGGCTGATTTTACACGGTCGTTATACCTGTATTGCACGCAAGCCCAAATGTCATGAATGTGTGGTGTGTGATGTGTGCAACTGGCCAGATCGTTTTGAATTTGGTGCTGGCCGTGCGATTTCTGTCAAGAACATTGAAGCTGAATCATAAGTGAGATGAGTTCAACCAGGTGATGTGCTCCGTTTAAAAGCCATTATTTTTTATTTTGTTTTGCCTGTTCTTGCTGGCGTTTTTGTTCGAGTTCTGCCTGTAACTTGGGATGCAGCCGACGCACAGGCACCTTACCAGCATTTTCGCTACGCTCTTGCTGACGTACTTTTTTCAGCATCTTGAAACTGACATAGAACAAAGCAAACAATACTGCCAGAAATACGACCATTAACCCTAATACAGCAAACTTCACAGCAGTGTCCTTTTTGAGAGCGTAATAAAAAGAGCCCTAATATGACTTAGGGCTCTTCGATTGTCAAAATCATCGAAATACGATTATTTTGATTGATCTAGAATGGCAAACAAATCAGTTTGAACTTCTTCAATTGGACGCAGACCGTTTAACTTGTCATAAGTCGGTGCATTTTCACCTGATGCTGCACAACCTTGGTAGAAACCTACCAATTGTTCAGTTTCAGTGTGATAAGAACCTAAACGTTTACGGATGGTTTCTTCCTGGTCATCAGGACGTTGAACCAGTTCTTCACCCGTTTCATCATCTTTACCTTCCACCTTAGGCGGATTGTAAACTACATGATAAACACGGCCAGAAGCCGGGTGCTGACGGCGACCAGAAAGACGTTTTACGATTTCTTCGTCTGGAACATCAATTTCAATCACGTGATCAATGTTGATGCCTTCTTTTTCCAAAGCTTCTGCTTGAGGAATAGTGCGAGGGAAACCATCAAAAATGCAACCGTTTACACAATCAGGTTGAGCAATACGTTCTTTAACCAGACCGATGATAAGCTCGTCTGATACCAGACCACCACTTTCCATCACGCTTTTAGCTTTAAGACCTAATTCAGTACCTTCACGAATTGCAGCACGGAGCATATCACCGGTTGAAATTTGTGGGACATTGTAGCGCTTACAGATCAACTGAGCCTGTGTACCTTTACCTGCTCCAGGTGGTCCGAGTAATATAATGCGCATAAAAAAACATCCTCATTTAACAAATATATGTGATGCGTTTGCATAACGAATCTCTTTATTCGTCATGTAGTCCAGCATCTAATTATAAGAAAGCCACAAACAAATGTATTGTACCCGCTATAAATCCGGTTACGCCACCCAAGACAATCAGAATCCATTCATCTTCCTGAAAGGCAGGACGTAATAAATTCTGAAACTCTCTTGGCGTCAACTCGCGAATACGGTCTCTAAACATTTGATAGATTTTCTGTGCACGGCTCGCATTAAAGGCCGGGTCGCATACAGGCACCATCGTAATTTCAATCGAGCGATCGATCAAGTCCGTCTTGAGTTTTGCATACTCTTTTGGTCCTAAAGACAGCTGCAAAGAGGTTCGAACAATCGGAGTTTCCATAATTTCGTTAATATGGCGTTTGACGATACGACGAGTTTTATCTTTCTTCCCGCCATACATCATCTCAGTCATAATGGATTTTAACGTAATTAAGTCTTCTGTGACTACTCGGGCAAAAACATCGGAAACCTCATCCTGACGTTTCATAAATGCACCCTGGATATTATAGGTGCCAATATGTGGAATCACCGGTTTGATCCACGGGAACGTGCGACTTTCAGTACGCGCAAAAAACTGTGGATAGCGGATATAATGCGGTTCCAGCGGATTAAACACCATCCAGATGGCAATCCAGTTAGTCAGGAAACCCCACACCGCTGCCCAGAAAGGAACCGTCCAGTGCCAGGGTACAACAAACCAGACAATCATCTGGAATATACCGAAGAACATTCCAATTAATGCACTGATATGCCAGATAAAGTTGATTTCTTTACGTCCCACTTTCAGGAACATGTTCACCATTAAACGGCGATCACCTTCCATTTGGCGCACCACCATTTCCCGCATATCCACAAGTGACTCGACGTTCATGGTCAGCTCAGTCACTAATTCTCTTAAAATACCTGGCAGCTGTTTATGCGCTTGCGAATAGATACGGCGCTTAATTGAATAGGGTAAGTTTTCCCACAGTACCGCATTACGGTCGATCATCATTTCATCAATCAGATGTTCAAGTTCAAAACCGACCTGCTCACCGATAATCCGTGCCATATCTTCCGGATCCATGGCATCCAGAAATTCACGTAAAGAACCCAATTTCGATAAGGTATTGTCGGTGATAATTCCTGAAATGCGACCGGCTTTACGTGGCACAATCCCCTGCCAGCCGACAGGGAGTGGCCCTAAGTGGAATCCCCAAAACGTCAGGGGGTAAAACACCATTTTCAGTGCCATCCACACATGTGCCCAAGTTACAAAAGCTGTCACAGGAATGATGCTAAGTACTGCCCAGAAATCAGGGCGATTCAAGAAGGTTTGCCACAATTCGTTGACGTACTCAAACATGCACGATTTCCATATTTAATTTTTTAATCACAAAATACTTAATTATAAAAGCTCACTATTCTCACTATAAACCGACACTTAGAGTATAGGAAAATTGTAGCATGGGTTCTGTCTCTGCAACCACATTACCCTTCTGATCCGTCATCTCTTCGCCAGCCCCAATCCCGATACTAAAACTGCTAATCCGTTCTTTACTGAGCAATACATAGGCTAAATCTATACCCGCACCCAGTCTTGCTTCATATTCATTGTTGATGTGTTTACTTTCCAGATGCCCTGCATAGACACCCAGGTAGTAACCGTTTTTATCTTTTCCGGTAAGGTAATAAGGATAACGAAACCCAACCTGAGCACCGGCATTATAGTCATCATTATAAAACACACCCGCTTTTGCATAGGCGATGCCATAAGGATTGACCCATTCTGCATTCAGATGAAGAAGCTTTTTGGTAAATCCAGCCCCGATATTCCATGTTTTAGCACTGTCTGATGTCAATTTCGCTTCAGGTAAATATGAATGGTCTTGTGCATGAGCAATATTTACCAGCGCAAAAAAAGCCAGCAAAGGATACACTTTTGTGATTATTTTCATCGTTGTCCCTAAATTTTATTTTTTAGTACAGTCCTTTTTTTGAATTTTGACTTTAGCAGAATTATCAGAACTCTTATATACTGCACTTTACAATTTTAATGTCTGTAAAGTCAAAGTTTAAACTAAACCCGCCTAACAGTTCGCCAGAACAAATATCAAAAAATGCTGACTTGCGTTAGAATATGCCACCAGATTTTTCACTCCCCTGTATGTAAGTCGATCGCGTATGAAGCAGCACTTTCCTTTAAAAAATGTTCAGCAAGAAAAGCGCATTTATCGCAATCGGGTGTTTATCTCCATCGGGATTGTGGCATTCTTTCTGCTCCTGCTTGTTGCCCGTTATGCCTATCTGCAAATTGCGCATTATAATGAGTTTTCAACCGCTTCAGACCAGAACCGTATCCGGCTACAGCCTTTGGCACCTGCACGCGGCTATATCTATGACCGTAATGGTATTTTGCTGGCAGATAATTATCCGGTATTTTCTGCCACCATGTCTCGGGCTGATGTAAAAGATATTGAAGATACAGTCAAGCGTTTAACCCCGATTTTAAGCCTGACACAAGAAGATATTGACCGCTTTAGCAGCCGCATCAAGACCGCTAAAAAAACCGAACGTGTATCATTAAAATTAAATTTAACCGAAACTGATATTGCCAAGTTTAGTGAAGTCAAGTTTGAGTTTCCCGGGGTCAATATTGAAACCCAGATGACGCGCTACTATCCGCATGGTGAGCTATTTGCGCACGTGATCGGTTATGTAGGGCGTATTAACGACAAAGAATTAAAATCAATTGATAAAGATTTATATGCCGGCACCAACCTGATCGGTAAAATTGGGGTGGAGAAATCTTATGAAGATCTGTTGCATGGCTTGCCCGGCAATGAATCTGTCGAGGCTGATGCTCACGGTAACGTATTACGTAATTTAGGTCGTAAAGAGCCGGTACGCGGAAATGACTTGTACCTTTCAATTGACTATGGCTTGCAGGTTACAGCAACTGAGCAACTGGCGGGTCGTCGCGGTGCCATTGTGGCGCTGAATCCGAAAACAGGAGAAATTCTGGCCCTGGTTTCCAGTCCAAGTTTTAACCCGAATTTATTTGTGACCGGGATTAGCAATACCGACTATAGTGCACTACGTGACAATCTTGACCAACCGCTGTATAACCGTGCTGTACAAGGTGCCTATCCTCCAGGTTCAACCATTAAACCGATGTTTGGTTTAGGTGGGCTGCATTATAATATCGTGGATTGGAACACCGCCATTTCAGACCCCGGGTATTTTTCTTTACCAGGCGATTCACATAAATTCCGTGATTGGCGTAAATCAGGTCATGGCACGGTCAATCTGCATAAAGCTCAAGTAGTTTCCTGTGATACCTATTATTATATTTTGGCCTACCGCATGGGCATTGAAAAAATGAATGCCTGGATGCGCCAATTTGGCTTTAGTGAAAAAACTGGCGTCGATTTACCGAGTGAAAGTACCGGTTTGTATCCAAACCCGGACTGGAAAATGCGGACCCGTAAGAGCAAATGGCTAAAAGGTGAAACCATTTCCGTCAGTATCGGACAAGGTGCCTTTACTGCAACACCGCTGCAACTGGCTATGGCTACTGCAATTACTGCAAACCAAGGTGCGCATATTACCCCGCATGTACTGCGTGAAACCCATGGTGCCAAACCTTTTAAAATGCGTAATGCACCAGATGGTAAAATTCAGTTTAACGGCAAACCCGAAGACTGGATTAAAATGCGCGATGCCATGATTGATGTTATCGAGACCGGTACAGGTCGTGGTATTCGTACCCCACTGTATCATATTGCAGGGAAAACCGGGACTGCACAGGTCAAAAGTATTGCCCAAGGTAAAAAATACAACGAAGCATTATTAAGTGAACGTCAGCTTGACCATGGTTTATTTATTGGTTTTGCCCCTGCTGAAAATCCTGAGATTGCGGTTGCGATTGTTTGGGAAAATGGTAAACACGGTGGTTCGGCCGCGCAGCTGGCTCGTCCTCTGTTTGACTATTGGTTATACACCCGTAAAAAGAATCCGATCCGTCCTGCGGGCCATCAAATTAGTGGCGGCCTCATGACCGCAGGCATCAAACCGGGTGAATTGCCAAGTGGCACGGCACCAGTGGATACGGCGACCAATGTTCAGAGCAATACAACAGCAGCAGCGACACAGCACGCTACTCAAGCCGCATCAGGCGCACAACCCGTAGAAGTTGAAGGTGACTGATCTATGAAAAATCAACTCCGTATTATTGGCGGTGAATGGAAACGCCGTCAGCTTCCTTTTGCCAGTGTTGAAGGCTTACGCCCTACACCCGACCGTGTCCGTGAAACTTTGTTTAACTGGCTGATGTGGGATATTCAAAATGCACAGGTTCTCGATATCTGTGCCGGCTCAGGAGCCTTAAGTTTTGAAGCTTTATCCCGCGGTGCAGCACAGGTGGTAATGATTGAACCGAACCGTGCACAAGCTGCTTTTTTAACCGATAATTTGCAGTTGCTGAAAGTGACCAGCCAACATGCCAAACTCAAAGTCGCCACGGCACAGCAAACCTTACCTACCCTGAAACAGACCTTTGATCTGGTTTTTTTAGATCCGCCTTATAGTCTGGATTTATGGGAAGAACTGGCCCAGCTTGCTGACCCGCTGATTAAAGACCGCGCCTTTATCTATGTGGAGGCCGATCGCGAGTTAAATCAGCTTAAACTCCCCTCTTCTTGGCAACAGATTAAACAAAGCAAGGCGGGAACAGTCCGTGCAGGACTGTATCAAAAAAATGCATCCTGATTAAAAATAAAAAAAGGATTCCTGAATGGAAGCCTTTTTTTGTTAAATGTAGTCAGTCAATTTCAGATCGGTGATAGATTAATTAACGACCATAGCGCCAGTCTCGGTCATTTCTATCATGATCCCAGTCCGGACGGTCTTTATTGTTCCAGTCACGGTCACCATGATGGTGTCGGTCATAATGTCCATTACGGTCTCGATGACCACCATAACCGTCATCATAAGTATCCAGGACACAACCAGTTAATGACACTGCCAATACAGAAAGTAAGATCACTTTTTTCATCATCTTCATCACCTCTTTACGGCGTGACTTCAGTATTCAATGCTTTAATGAAGAGCGATGGGAGTCTATGTGAAATTTTGTAGTCATTTATGTCTTTTTTATTCACAGGAAGAATTTCTGTCCTGAATGCTGAAGCGGTTTTATACAAAGTTCTCCTTAGGTTTGCATAAATCCTGCTAAACATATGCTTGGCTTTTTGACTGATCTTTTAAATACTACCGATTTTTCATCTGTACAGATCGCTATGACTTGGTTGTTATTTATTGTTGGGGCAATGGTCGCAGGTTTTGTACAGGGACTGACGGGCTTTGCCTTTGCCCTCATTGCCATGTCATTCTGGGTATGGGTCCTCCCCCCGAAAATTGCTGCCCCACTGGTGGTCTTTGCTTCGGTGTGGAGCCATGTCATTTCATTGTCCAATGAACAGCAGCATCCACATCTAAATAAAGCACTGGTGCTGCCTTATTTAATTGCCGGGCTGATTGGCGTACCTTTGGGCACATATCTGCTGCATATTATTCAGCCCGAAGCCTTTAAAGTCGTTTTAGGCTTATTTTTGATGTTGTGGTGTCCGGTGATGTTTTTCAATCCGGCATTTCCACGGCTGCAACAATCCGGAAAACTGGCAGACAGTCTGGTTGGATTTTTGGGCGGAATTCTGGGTGGTTTAGGCGGTTTTTGCGGTTCGTTGCCTTCTGCCTGGGTCATGCTGAAAAATCTTCCCAAACAGCAACAACGTTACATTTTACGACATTTTAATTTTGGCATTCAGCTGTTTACCTTACTAGCCTATTTACTACAAGGCACGCTTGACATCCAGCTCTGGCCTTATATGACAATTTTACTGATCAGTGTCAGTTTTCCCGCCATTTTGGGGGCAAAATTATTTTATAAAATTTCAGAAACCCAGTTTAAGCATACTGTTTTAGGCCTTTTATTTTCTTCTGGCTGTTTCCTGATTTTCAATACACTGCTCTAAAGAGTAGAGCCTACGTCCCAAAAAATCAGATTTATATGTTGAGATATTGCCGCCTTATTTATCTATAATAACCGGTCAAAAGTACAATAAATCTCATTTAAACAAAAAACACCCAATCACTCAGGCAGATCAAATATATCGGCAGGAAAACTTTATACAATAACCTAACCCCATCATCCATTTTCCTAGAAATGAAAACCTTGATTTTAGTAGCAGGAATGATTCTTCTCTCTGGCTGTTCTCTGACCACTTCTCATGAGCTGAAACATGCAGAAAAAATGCTTGCAGATTTTCAGTGCAATAGAATTGAAACTGCACAAATGGCGCATACTTCTATTACTTCCTATCATGAACAGGCACTCGCTTCTAGCCGCCAGAAAGCCGAATCTTATGTACAAAGCTATAAAGATGGAGAGGAATTATTTAAGGTGCCATTAACAGAAGTGATCGAGGAGCAATATTATATTTATCAAGAAGCTTGCCAACATTTAGGCGGGATTAGTCAGGCACAAAATCAATAATTTTTTTTAAGCGAAAATCGATTTCACATTGACTGATCCATCATGCACAGCGAGCCAAGATTTTGCCATCTGCATTTCTTAGCTTCGCTTGAAGATCAGTCAGGGAAACCGTATGTTTTCACTTAGGCTTCATGGTAATAACGTGTATCCACGCTAAACTGTTCTGGAAATTTGGCCTGAATTTGTGCATAAAAAGCCATAATTTCAGCCATATCTTTTTCATAATCACCACTAGGATAAACAATTTTACCCACCCCGGTTTTCTTCTTGGCATAATCCATATAAGCCAATGCAATGGGCACACCTGCATTGACTGCTACATGGTAGAAACCGGTTTTCCATTGTTCCTGTTTGGCACGTGTTGCTTCCGGTGTGACCAACATCACCAGTTTTGGATGGGTTTTAAATAAATCCGACATCACCTGAACCATACTTGGTCGTGGCTCACCCTCTTTTTTTGCTGTGCGGTCAATTCCGATTCCACCCATTGCGCGTACAAATGGACCAAAAGGAAATTTCATATAGCTGTCTTTAATGGTAATACGAACGTTGACACCTAAGGCTTTGAGTGCCAGACGTGCATATAAGGCATCCCAGTTACTGGTGTGCGGTGCAGCAATCATGACGCACTGATCCAAATCAAGGGGCCAATGGTTATCGATTTCCCAGCCCATCATTTTTAAACTTTGTTCAGCTAATTTCTCAAACACTTACCGCACCGCCACCTAATCAAGTGCGCAAATTTTAACAAGGTCGCTGAAATATAAAAGTACATGATGAATAATAATCAACCAGTTAATAGATCAAGACATAACTATCAAGTTCAAATAAAACAGCTAAGGTTTGCTATTTTATTTGGCCCCAATTTCCACATTAAGATCATAAACTGATGATCTTAAGACGAAGTTCCATATCCAAACCCTACAAAAAAGACCGAATAAAGCCGGTGGCTATTCAGTCCACTTAATTTAGTGGACACTATCATGGTATTAATGAGGTAGGAAAAGTGGGGTCCACTGGACGCTTACGGCTTATAGGATAGGTTGGTAAGATAAGTTCGCCGGATGCGTACCTTCTTAAGTTTATTAGTTCAGACTTACTTAAAGAAAATCCCAGTTTTAAGAGATTAAAACTGGGATTTGGGTTTGACCAGATATGCTGCCTTTGCAACATATCTAAGATGAGTTTTAGATAATGATATTTACACCACCTGCAGCAACGATCTCATTCTCAACCCATACTTTGGCACTAGAATCACTCCAAGTATACTCAGTCATGGTGACATTATTGGCATCTGTAATAACAGCTCCTTTAATAGCACCTGTTTCCAATGTAACTTTATCAGCAGCATCACCGTAGATTGCCAATATATCAGTATCAGAAATATCTAGAACATCCTGAGCTGTCAGAGTAAGTGTTGATCCTTCTGCTTCATTACCCAAATTAATGTGCTCAATACCTGTGATGTTATTATGCAAGGATAGATCAAGATTGATTCCTCCCAATAATGTCAAAGTATCAATGCCTAAGCCACCATTCACAGATTCAAATCCAGTGCCAGATATCATAATCTTATCATCGCCTGAACCGCCATTCATAGTGTCATAACCATTACCATCAAAAAGTAAGTCATTACCGGCACCACCATTTAGCACGTCATTACCTGTACCACCGCGCAGCAAATCGTTACCATTATTGCCATTCAGTATGTCATCACCATCAAAGCCATATAAACGCTCACTTGATAATCCTAATACGCTACTATCCAAAACATCATTTCCAGAAGTTCCTTGAATAATATCCGGATTACCACTCTGACCGATTAGACCTTCAAGAACCGCTGCATCAGCAAGAGAAGCGATAATATCGCTATCTGTTGAATTATAGCTGTCAGTTGCTGTAATGGTGAAAGTACCCAATACACTGACATCCAGCGTTAATCCGCCATTTAAGGTTTGTAAGACAGTTAACAAGTTGATGCCGTCAGATTGTAATCTTACTGTCGCAAGCAACTCATTAATTGCCCAGTTATCGATATCACCGCCGTCAATTGCAGTAATCGTGAGTGTTGAAGTCGGACCTAAAAGACCTAGTAATCCAGTATTTTCAACCGTAAAATTTAGACCTAGATTTTTAGCAAGTTGAGCAGAAACTTCCAGATAAGCATCACCTAAAGCAACATTCGCGACACCCGCAAATTTAACTACAACTGTACGAAGATTGTTATCCACATCCAGCGCGACCATTGCTTGGCGGCTTAAATCAATAACGCCTAGTACATCTGCACCAATTAGGCCTAGCAAGTTGGCATCAAATGCCTGTGTTACTGGTGGCGCATTTCCATCTAACTCAAATGCAGGATCTGAACTATCAAAAGCAATAGTTGTATCTACAGTGTCTTTATCATTGTCTGTGAGAACGATATCAAAAGTAGAAACTCCTTCTGTGGACAGAGTTGAATATTCCTGATCAACTAAGAGGTTTCCATTTTTCAACAACTGTTCAATCACTTCAAGGTTTGATTGGCCATTGACCAGATCAGTATTGGTAAAGATGATACGCTGGTCTACTGTTGTGCTAACGGCACCTGAAGTACTGATATCAAGTATCGTATCATCTGCAACACCATCACCATCACCATCACGTATACTGAAAGATAAATAGTTGGTGAGATTACCGGCTAATAGATTTGCGATAGCACGTTCGTTTTCTAACAAGCCACGCAGATCAAGAATATCTCCACCACCGGCAACTGGTTGTACATTGAAATCAGCAATAATATCAGTTGCTAATGATGTACCTTGATCGCCTTTCTCAAAGAGGAAAATATCATTGCCTGTTCCACCAACCAGAGTATCATCACCTGTACCACCAATCAGCGTATCATTACCTGATCCACCATTGAGGATATCTGAATCCGCTCCTCCTCGCAGTAAATCATTACCATCACTACCCGCTAGCTGGTCATCACCTGCGTAACCATATAAACGTTCGTCTGTAGTTAGACCATTATTATCACCAGTCTGCAGATCAATACCTGAGGTACCTTCCCAAATTGGTGAAGGATTGTTAGAAGGATTCAGTAAATTAAGCCCAGCGAGATCAGTTTCTGCAGAATCTGTAACGACATTTCCTTGGTTATCTGTCACTGTCATTGAAATTGTAGGAAGCAGATTCACAGATACAATACTGCCTTGATCCACATAAACAGTAGCCAAAAATTCATTTAACTGCTGATTATCAATCGTTCCTCCACCTACTTTTTCAATAGTAATATTGGCAAATGTTTGAAGGAGCCCCCCTAGTCCGTTACGATCTGGAGTGACTACCAAACCAAACTCATCCGCCAACGCCTGAGACCAACGGATATCATAAGAGTCTAAAAGGGAAATGCCTAATGATGTCATTTCCACTACGACTTGGGTGATATCATTGTTCGGATCAGTGGCTGTAAATTGCTGGCTGGTACCAACACCCACCAAACCAAGAGCACCTGCATTTACCAATCCCAACAAACTCGCAGAAGAATTGACATTCACAATTGGTGCTTCATCAATTGCCGGTCCTGACTCAAGTTTAGCGTACTCATAACTACCCGTGAGCATATTGACAATCAGGAGATCGCCACGGTTGGTATAAATGGTTAACTCATCTGAAGCCGGGTCAAATGTATATGTCGTACCATCCGCGGTGCCTGTAGGCGTGATCGTATCTGCACCATTATAGGTTAACGTATAATCTGCAAAGGTTACACTTTGGACATAACCACCATCGGCACCAAAACCAACTACAAGCTCACCTGAAGTCGTTTCACCCGCCGATACCTGAACCCAATTGTCTGGGTAGCTATAATCAACAAGAAGATTACCCGTATAGAGCAAATCGTTGAGGATCTCCTGTTGAGTCTTCCCTGTGACAAGATCAACATTCGCAAGAATGATAACCTGATCATAAGAAGTTGATACTGTGCCATTTACACTTACCCGGATAATGGTATCGTCTGCAATACCATCACCGTCACCATCAGCCTTTTCAAATGATAGATAGTCCGTTAAATTGCCCGTTTGTCCAATCAGATGATTTTCACCTTGTAACAAAGTGCGCAGATCAATCACATCTCCGCCAGCACCCAAAGTAAAGTCGGTAATAACATCAACTGGTTTATAGCTGATAACACCATCACTGTTAAAGTCCTGAACTATGGTCACTTCCGGTGATGAATAAGTACTTACTAGAGGACCAGTATCCACAGTTACACTATCAGTACTCGCAATAGATATTGTATCACCTCGCTGAAGCGTCGCTGTCACAGTTAAAGTTTGCTCCTCACCAGGTGATGGATAGCTTCTTGTAATTGGGCCTGCATCAATAATTGCTTGAGTCAGTACAATCGTTTCGGTAACTCCAGTATTTGTCACGATGACTAACTCATCCCCAACTGCAGAACCAGATGCCAAAGCTATAGAAACATCAATATCACCTTGTAACTCTCCTGCATCTAGAATTCCGTTGTGGTCTGTTAATAAACCATCATTAAGTAGATTACCAAGACCATTACCATCATCTTCAGTAATTGTAACAGTCGGCTGAAGGCCGTTAGTCATCGCACCAATCACCACAGTTGCAGTACCAGGTTTACTTACATAGGTTGAACCTACACTGAGCATATGAACAGCTGTCACTGTAATTTGTTGACCTTCTACTGGTGCTGTGACTGGCACTAAAATATAGCCTGTAACGATATCTGAGGCAGTCAAGGTAATATCTTGTGTTGTTGTAACTATTCCAACAGTCGTTGTTACACGAATAACTTGACCATCTATATAACCAACAACATCAATTTTTGCATCAAGCGTAGTTGGAGCTGTCATAAGCTGATCGCCCAGACTCCATTGGAAGATATCAGACCCTGTTCCACCAGTTAGCTCATCTGAACCTTGTCCACCATTAAGCAGATCAGCACCTGAGCCACCATTTAAGAGATCATTTCCTAAACCACCATCGAGCAAATCATTCCCATTATTGCCATATAACTGGTCATCTCCAGCACCACCATAGAGCTTGTCATTTCCATCAGAATCACCACCTTCGTCGACAGAATTGTAACCATAGAGTCGATCGTTTCCTGAACCGCCGAATACAATGTCAGATCCGCCAAAACCGTACACAGTGTCATTACCCACACTGGTAAAGTAGACATCATCTCCCATGTTTACTCCAGATGTACCAGTCACAGTATCATTTAAACCAGCAGCGTAACCCAATACACTACCACTATTCAGAACATCAGTTTCCAACCAGTCTGAACCCAGTTTGGTGTCACTAAAACCTGAAGTATCGGTCACGGTCAAGGTAGACACTGCCATCATATCGTTGGTAGCACTTCCTCCCATCAGACCACGCATCATCTGGTACAGGGTAGTTAACAACACATTAACTGATTGATTATCCATTGATGTTGGAGCTACTGCTGTAACGGTAAAGATTAAATCTCCTCCTGTAGTCCAATTAATTTCCAAACCTAATTCAGCAGCAAACTCCGACTTGAATAAAACTCCTGAATCATTATTCAGTAGTGTTCTTAAAGTATCCGTATTGGTGCCAGATGGGATAGATAACACAACACTGGCAAGATTGTTATCCGATGCCCAGGCCAATAGTTTCTGATCTGTACCAAATTCCAGAATATTCAACAGTTGTGAATCAACACGCGCAATATCGGGATCCGCATCTGACAGCACTGCTACAATATTATCCGCCCCCTCATATGTTGGCAGGGAGGAAGCAGCTGTCATCATGGCAACCGGCATATCATCTTCAACATCTATCGTAAAGTTATAGGTTGAACCATCCATAACAGTACTAAATTGAAGTGAAAGTACATCCTCAACATCGACAACAGGATGATCTAATGGCGCCAGTAAGGTAAATGTATATTCACCATTTGCTTTGACTATTAAAGTTGCAACAGGCGTAGTCCCAGCTACTCCAGTTAGAGTATAGGTATCTGTTCCGTCTCCACTTGCTGTCCATGTCACAGGAACTCCATCCGAGTTTAGAGGTGCTGAAGTTAATGTGACTGAAGTCACTGTTGTAACAGGAGATATAAGATTCAGCGCCGCCGTAACTGTTGTTACGTCGGTCGTATCTGTCGGGGATCCAAGCATATCTGGCTGACCAAATGGTAGGCCTTCTTCAGATACAGTCGGTTGACCCACGATCAGCGTTAAGGTTGCTGTATCTGTAAACTCACCATCTGTTACCGTATAGAGATAGGTATCTGTTCCCATCCATCCAGAGGTAGGTGGGGTATATACATAACTACCATCACTCGCAATAACAATTTGCCCACCTTGAGTTGTCGTGTAAGTTCCAGGTGCTTGTATACTCAAGCTACTATCCACATCTGTATCATTGGCCAACACACTCACTTTAGATGTAAATGTCGTGTCTTTTACAACATAAGCAAGATCATCTACTGTAACAGGCTCATCATTCACAGCACCAACAGTAATTGTCAAAGTTGCGGTATCAAAGAACTCTCCATCTGTAATTGTGTAATCAACGCTATCTGTACCATTGAAATTCGCTACAGGTGTATAGACATACTGCCCGTCCGCAGCAATCACGATCGTACCACCCTGAGTCGTCGTATATGTAGCTGCAACTGCTGTGAAACTGCTATCAACATCACTGTCATTCGCCAACAGGCTGATTGTTGAAGTAAATACAGTATCTTCTGTGCTACTAATCGCATCATCTGCTGCTATTGGAGCATCATTTACAGAAATTACATTAATATTCACAGTAGCTGTAGAAGTCTCACCATCACTATCCCTAATGGTGTAAGTGAAACTTGCAGGACCATTGTAATTAGCGCTTGGCGTAAATATGACATTTCCATCTATATCAAGAGCCACAGTACCATTGGTTGCATTTTGCACCGAGGTAATGCTAACTGGTGCATCAAGCAAGCCTGTATCATTACTTAACAGATCAGCTGCTGTGATATTAAGTACAGTATCTTCGTTAGTAGCAAAGTTGTCATCTACTGCAACTGGCTGAGCTTCATTGACTGCTTCAACAACTATGCGTAATGTTCCTACATCTGTTAGTGATCCATCCGTAATGGTGTAATCAACAGTGTCTATACCGGCAAAATTAGCTGCTGGCATATAAACATATTGGCCGTCTTGCGAGATCACAATCGTACCACCTTGCGTGGTCGTGTACGTACCTGCAACCGCTGTAAAGTTGCTATCAGCATCGCTGTCATTCGCTAACAGACTAACGGTTGAAGTAAATATGGCATCTTCTGCAACTGTAATCAGATCATCTATCGCTACCGGGGCATCATTCACCGGAGTCACGCTGACGTTCACTACGCTGCTGCTGGTACCGCCATTGCCATCTGTCACGCTGTAGCTAATGGTGTCTGCACCGGTGTAGTTCGCGTTCGGTGTATAGCTGAGTGTGCCATCTGCATTGATTGTCACTGTGCCATGCAACGCGCTCGCTGCAGTAACAGTTAACGTATCATTTTCAGCATCCGTGTCATTGCCCAGAACAATAATGGTGGCTGCAGTGTCTTCAACCACCGTTGCTGTATCTGGAGTTGCTACAGGCGCATCATTCACCAGGCTGGTCGCCGGCATTGTCGCTGTACCAGTCACAGGCGTTATACCGTCGCTCACTGTTACGCTCACTGCAGGAAGGTTTCCACCTCCGTTCACCCAGTCTGCGCCCGCCTGGGTCAAGCTTACAACACCCGTCGCAGGATCAATGCTGTAGTAGCCGTCCGGATTGTTAGTCAGGCTGTAAGTCAGCGTATCGCCTTCGGCATCGGTCGCATTCGCATCCGTCACCACCATGCCTGCCGTCG
>NZ_VOYL01000020.1:0-51123 GCF_013420295.1 Acinetobacter sp. YH01018 | reverse complement strand
AAATGGACAATGCCGGTGACAAACTGGGGGCAAACCATCACACAGTTATCGATTTACTTTGAAGGCAGGCTCGATGATATAATTAAACTCTAGCCAATTCGGCTGACACAGAATTTTGAACGCTCTCTTCCTCGCCAGTATAAGCAGACATGTCTACTTATATGTCAGCTTTTTAAAGTAGGTTCCTCATCCGACTTCACTGACACCTTTTTCCACACATCTAAAGTATGTTCTTTAGAACGTTTTAAAGTTTCAGCCAGATGATCTTTATGTTTCACTGAAATTTGGTTGACATCGTCTTTTAACTCTTTGCCAAGTTTCGATAAGTCTTCAATCACCGCATTAAATTCAGCTTTTACGAACTCTTTCAATTCTGCCAAATCTTTCTGTGAAAAATTGAGTTGCTTTTTAATGGTTTCAATACGCTGAAAAAGGTCTTGTTTTAAACTTTGAATCTGCTCTTGAACATTTGCCTGTACCTCCTTTGCCTCTGCTTTTACATTCTCAGTAGATTCTGTCACCGCTTCTGTCACTTTTTGCTGTGCTTCTTTAGATGCCTGTTCCAACTTGTCCGCACCTTCTGCAACCACTTCCTTTAAGGTAGTTTTTGCTTTTGTTGGCTTGTGTTCTAAGGTCATGATCTTTTTTCCTATAGTTATTACATGAGAGCTCTAGCGTATTCCGTTTTGATAAAATTTAAGTTTTGATTTGTTAGACAATTCTAATTTGCTTACATTTTACATACATAGATGCAGAAACAGACTTTAAGCCAAAAAGCAAGGGATTTATCTCATACTTTTGCTGTAAAGCCGTTGGACTTAAAGGCTATTTCTGCGTATAATGCCGTGTTAAGTTCAAGCGAGCAGACAAGGAGGATAGGTTTTATAATAGCCTTCCTTTTTTTTCGTCTACTCGCTTTTTTACAGCCTAAATTTCAGGAGCTTTGGTTTGAGCACCCCAGCAATTTTAGCCCTTGCCGATGGTACTATTTTTAAAGGTACTTCAATTGGCGCATCGGGTAGTACGACTGGTGAAGTCGTTTTCAACACTGCCATGACTGGCTATCAAGAAATTTTGACTGACCCTAGTTATGCACAACAACTTGTCACCCTGACTTATCCTCATATTGGTAATACAGGTTGTAATGATGAAGACGCTGAGTCAGGTCGAATTCATAAAGTTTGGGCCAACGGATTGATCATTCGTGACCTTCCTTTATTGCATAGCAACTTCCGTGCTGAGCAATCACTTGGTGATTATCTTAAACAACACAACGTTGTGGCTATCGCAGACATTGATACTCGTAAACTAACGCGTATTCTGCGATCTAAAGGTGCACAAAACGGTTGTATCCTTGCTGGCGAAAACGCTACAGAGGAAGACGCTTTAGCTAAAGCCCGTGCTTTTGGCGGTTTAAATGGTTTAGACCTTGCTAAAGAATGCTGCGACCCTGAAGGTTTTGAATGGACAGAAGGCTCTTGGACTCTAGGCAAAGGGTTCTCTCAACCTGAACTTAAATTCCATGTTGTTGCATACGATTACGGTGTCAAAACCAACATCTTACGTATGCTCGCGGACCGCGGTTGTAAATTGACTGTTGTACCTGCTGAAACTCCTGCAGAAAAAGTCCTTGCTTTGAATCCGGATGGCGTGTTCCTGTCAAATGGTCCCGGCGATCCAGCAGCATGTGACTACGCAATTGAAGCTGTAAAAACAATTGTAGAAACGACTGAAATTCCAGTATTTGGTATTTGTTTAGGTCACCAGATTCTTGCACTTGCCTCAGGTGCAAAAACTGTGAAAATGCCTCACGGTCACCACGGTGCCAACCATCCTGTACAAAATCTTGAAGATGGTACAGTGATGATTACTTCTCAAAACCACGGCTTCGCAGTAGATACAGATACGCTACCGGCTAACTTGAAAGCAACGCACAAATCACTGTTCGACCAAACCTTGCAAGGTATGCATCGCACAGATAAACCTGCGTTCAGCTTCCAGGGTCACCCTGAAGCAAGCCCTGGTCCACATGACTGCGCACCATTGTTCGATCATTTCATCGAACTTATCGAAGCATCTAAGAAGTAATTAAGGAAGCATCATGGCTAAACGTACAGACATTAAAAGCATCTTAATTATCGGTGCAGGTCCGATTGTGATCGGTCAAGCATGTGAGTTTGACTACTCAGGTGCTCAAGCGTGTAAAGCACTTCGTGAAGAAGGCTACCGTGTTATTTTGGTCAACTCTAACCCAGCGACCATCATGACTGACCCTGCTATGGCAGATGCAACTTACATCGAGCCAATTACCTGGCAAACTGTAGCTGCAATCATTGAGAAAGAACGCCCAGATGCAGTTCTTCCAACCATGGGCGGTCAAACTGCATTGAACTGTGCCCTTGCCCTGGACGAGCACGGCATTTTAGAAAAATACAATGTTGAATTGATCGGTGCGACCAAAGAAGCGATCGAAAAAGCTGAAGACCGTAAACTCTTCGACCAGGCAATGCGTAAAATTGGTCTTGAATGTCCAAAAGCTGACGTTGCTGAGTCAATGGAACACGCACTTGAAATTCAAGCCCGCTTCGGCTTCCCGGTCATTATCCGTCCTTCATTCACCATGGGTGGTTCAGGCGGCGGTATCGCGTATAACCGTGAAGAATTCATTGAAATCTGTGAACGAGGTTTCGATCTTTCTCCAACTAAACAGTTATTGATTGATGAATCACTCATTGGCTGGAAAGAGTACGAAATGGAAGTTGTTCGTGACAAAAACGACAACTGTATCATCGTATGTACCATTGAAAACTTTGACCCAATGGGCGTGCACACAGGTGACTCAATTACTGTTGCTCCTGCTCAAACGCTTACAGACAAAGAATTCCAGTTACTGCGTAACGCTTCTTTAGCTGTACTTCGTGAAATTGGTGTTGAAACTGGTGGTTCGAACGTTCAGTTCGGTATTAACCCGAAAGACGGTCGTATGGTTGTCATCGAGATGAACCCACGTGTTTCTCGTTCATCTGCATTGGCATCTAAAGCAACTGGTTTCCCGATTGCGAAAATTGCTGCGAAACTGGCTGTGGGTTACACCCTTGATGAGTTGAAAAACGACATCACTGGTGGTACAACACCTGCATCATTCGAACCTGCAATTGACTACGTTGTTACCAAGATTCCTCGTTTCAACTTTGAGAAATTCCCACAAGCGGACGCAACTTTAACCACGCAGATGAAATCTGTAGGTGAAGTGATGGCGATTGGTCGTAACTTCCAAGAGTCTATGCAAAAAGCGCTTCGTGGTCTTGAAGTGGGTGCTTGCGGCTTTGATGAAAAAATCGAAGTGGGTACTGAAGGCGCGAAAGAAAAGATCCTGCAAGAACTTAAAGTTCCAGGTCCTGAGCGTATCTGGTACGTAGGCGATGCATTCCGTCATGGTTTCACCCTAGACGAAGTATTTGCTGCAACAAATATTGACCGCTGGTTCTTGATCCAGATCGAAGACATCATCAAAACTGAAAACCAAATCAAAACTTTAGGTTTTGGTGACTTAAATGCCGACAATATCCGTGCATTTAAACGTAAAGGTTTGTCAGATCTTCGTATTGCTGGCTTGATGGGCATTTCACAAAAACAATTCCGTAAACACCGTTGGAACTTGGGTGTGACTCCAGTTTACAAACGTGTAGATACCTGTGCCGCTGAATTCGAATCTGATACAGCGTACATGTACTCAACTTACGATGAAGAATGTGAAGCGAATCCATCGACTAAAGACAAAATCATGGTCATCGGTGGCGGTCCTAACCGTATTGGTCAAGGTATCGAGTTCGATTACTGCTGTGTACACGCTGCCCTTGCCATGCGTGAAGACGGTTATGAAACCATCATGGTGAACTGTAACCCTGAAACGGTTTCTACAGATTACGACACTTCTGATCGTTTGTACTTCGAACCGATTACCCTTGAAGATGTACTTGAAATCGTGCGTGTCGAGAAGCCTAAAGGCATTATCGTACAATACGGTGGTCAAACACCGTTGAAATTGGCTCGTGCTTTGGAAGAAGCTGGTGCGCCAATTATTGGTACATCACCTGATGCGATTGACCGTGCAGAAGACCGTGAACGTTTCCAGCAAATGATTCAACGTCTGCAACTTCGTCAGCCGAACAACAGCATCGTAAAATCTGCTGAAGAAGGTATGGCTGAAGCGGCGAAAGTTGGCTACCCACTGGTGGTGCGTCCTTCTTACGTTCTTGGTGGTCGTGCGATGGAAATCGTTTACAACGATGACGAATTGAAACGCTACCTACGTGATGCAGTTCAGGCATCGAACGAAGCGCCTGTTCTTCTTGACCACTTCTTGGATGATGCCATCGAAGTTGACGTGGACTGCGTATCTGACGGTAAAGACGTTGTGATCGGCGGTATCATGCAGCACATTGAACAAGCCGGTATTCACTCAGGTGACTCTGCATGTTCGATTCCTCCTTACTCTTTATCTCAAGAAGTACAGGACGAAATGCGCCGTCAAACGATTGCCATGGCGAAAGAGCTTGGCGTAATTGGTTTGATGAACGTTCAGTTTGCGGTTAAAGGCACTGATGTTTACATTCTTGAAGTGAACCCACGTGCGTCTCGTACTGTACCGTTCGTTTCTAAGTGTATCGGTGAATCTTTAGCTAAAGTTGCTGCACGTTGTATGGCGGGTCAATCTCTAGAATCTCAAGGATTCACTTCAGAGATTATTCCTAAACACTTCTCTGTAAAAGAAGCGGTGTTCCCATTCAACAAATTCCCGGGTGTTGACCCAATCCTTGGCCCTGAGATGAAATCGACTGGCGAAGTGATGGGTGTAGGTAAAACATTCGGCGAAGCATTCTACAAAGCTGTACTAGGCGCGAATGAACGCTTACCTGGCCTTCCAACCGAAGGGGAAGTGAAGCATGCATTCATCTCTGTACGTGATTCTGACAAGCCTCGTGCTGTTGGTATTGCGAAGCAGCTAGCTGGTTTCGGCTTCAAAATTCTTGCGACTGGCGGCACCTATGACGTGATTAAAGCAGCAGGTATTGAATGTGAACGTGTGAATAAAGTAACTGAAGGCCGTCCAAATATTGTTGACCGCTTGAAAAATGGCGAGATTCACCTCATTATCAATACAACTGAAGGCAAACAAGCTCAGCAGGATTCATTCTCGATCCGCCGCTCTGCTCTTCAAGGTAAGGTGTATCACACAACAACTTTGAATGGCGCAGACGCTGTATGTCAAGCTTTAGCAATTAAATTGCCGATGGATGTTTACCGCTTGCAAGACCTTACCAAAGGTTAATTAAGTTACCGAGAAGTCCCGCTACCTCTCGGTGGCGGGCTTTTTTTATTTATAAACCAGCTGTATTTTTTTTAATTTAACTTAGAGGGACAACAATGCAACGTTATCCTATGACTCCTGAAGGCAAAATTGCCCTAGAGAAAGAATTACACCAACTAAAAAGTATTGACCGTCCACGTATTACTGCAGCGATTGCTGAAGCACGTGAACATGGGGACTTGAAAGAAAATGCAGAGTACCACGCAGCGCGTGAACAGCAAGGCTTTTGTGAAGGTCGTATTCAGGACATCGAAGGTAAACTCGGTGCGTGCCAAGTCATTGATGTAAAAACACTTGAGCAAAATGGCCGTGTGGTTTTTGGTGTAACGGTAACAATTGAAAATATCGACACAGAAGAACAGAAGACTTACAAAATTGTTGGCGATGACGAAGCAGACTTTAAGATCAACAAGATCTCAGTAAACTCTCCGATCGCACGTGGCCTGTTGGGTAAAAACGAAGGCGACGAAGTGAAAATCGTTACTCCGCAAGGCGAAGTTGAATACGAAATTGTAAAAGTTGAATATATCTAAGTTTTAAATAGATATTTTAGGCTGTAAGAACCCCTCTGATGAGGGGTTCTTTATATTCAGTCTTCTGCTACAGAAAGCTGAGTTCCAGCTTATTTTAAAAGTCCCGATGCAAATAACTGAAATGCATGTAAAGCCTCATGCAGGACCTTCTCAGGATGCTCACTTGAGGCGACCCACAGTGCCGCATTCATGGCAGCACCATTTAAAAATACGGCCGCTGCTTCAGGATCGACTACTTTAATCCGGTCTGCTGCCAACAACTGCTCTACGCACTCACGCGTGGACTGCAGGCATTTATTTTGACTTGGCCAATGTGCAGGATCACCCAATACCGCAGGTCCATCACGCAGCACAATACGCTGAAACTCAGGATTTAGAGCATTTTCAATGTAGGTCCGCCCTTCTAGCATCAACCCTTCCCAAAGATCTTTAGGTTGTCCCAGATGTTGCCCGGCATATTCCGCCATTTCCGAATCAATTTGATCGACCACAGCAGCAAATAGGCCCCGTTTATCGCCAAAATGATGGTACAGCGCACCACGGGTCAGCCCTGCTTCTGCCGTGAGTTTATCCATTGAGGTGTCTGCATAACCATATTCAGCAAAGGCACGGCGTGCGACTTCTATGAGTTTTTTGCGGGTTTCCGCCATTTTTTGTTCACGAACAGACATTAGTTTCACCACATAATCATCGTAAAATTTTAATTGACATACGGATCGTATGTCAATTATGTTTACATACGAGGTGTATGTGAAAAGCGAGGCTGCTTTTAAAACCTAACATTTAAACTAGATATTGAATGAGAATAAACATGACTAGAACTGCAATATTTCCAAAAGACCGCCATGCACTCTATGAACAACATGGTTACTCTGCCGCCATACAATCAGACAATTTATTATTTGTATCAGGACAAGTAGGCAGTCTAGAAGATGGCAGCCCCGAACCTGATTTCAAAAAGCAAGTGCAACGGGCTTTTGAAAACTTAGCTGCGACATTGGCAGCTGCTGGTTGTACCTTTGACAATATTGTTGATGTCACCACCTTTCATACCGATCCTGAACGGCAATTTGAAAGCATCATGAAAGTTAAAAATCAGGTATTTACACAAAAGCCTTATCCCAACTGGACAGCTGTGGGCGTGACTTGGCTGGCAGGTTTTGATTTTGAGATTAAAGTCATTGCCCGTATTCCTAAAAGTGCATAGATCATATCAGCACATGCTTTAGGATTTGCTTCACTCGCTGAATTAAGATTATTGATTCAGCTTGACAGCAATTCGGTATAATGGCGCATTCCTTGTTGTTATAGCCCACTCATGTCTGAAAAGTTGATTAATTCCCCTGTGAATCACTGGTGCGAGTTCGAATTCATCTCGGAAACGGTGAAGAATCCAAACATTCACATCAAGGGCAATTACAGCTATTACTCAGCCTATTGGGATCAGGGATTTGAGCGTTGTGTGGTGAGGTATCTGCATGACAAGCCCGCTACACCAGAGAAGCCTATCGATCAGCTCTATATCGGTAATTTCGTCTGTTTTGGCGCAGAATGCGTGATTATGATGGGCGGCAACCAATTACACCGTACGGATTGGATTTCAGCTTTTCCGTTTGATACCCGTAGTTTTGTGCCTGCGGGTAACACCGTGATTGGTGATGGCTGCTGGATTGGCTCACGTGCCATGATTATGCAAGGCGTGAAGATGGGCGAAGGTGCTGTAGTTGCGACTGGCGCTGTCGTCACCAAAGACGTACCACCTTATGCCGTGGTCGGTGGTGTGCCTGCAAAAATTATTAAATACCGTTTCCCCGAAGCTGATATAGAAAAACTGCTTTCACTTAAGCTTTATGAGCTAGATGAAAAGCAGTTTTTAAAGATGCGTGAGCAGTTGCAGACGGATGATGTGGCTAGCTTGGTAAATTTTATATCTAATTCATAAAATTACAGTCCAGTTTTTATATAATTCATCCAAGATTCAATAAAATCACTAGTTTTACTCAGAGGGCTTATTGAAAATGCAGACAAATACTCTATGTACTTGCTTTCTTTCCAACTAGCATCATCTCTAATTCGCTCAATATTATGATGCTCATGAATAAAGCTACCCATAAAAAAATCTTCAATTTTATAATCCCATTTCAATATATCTCGCACCCATGTAGTATCAGTAATTGCATCAAACTTAGTATTAAAACTTAAATTAAGATTATGTTTTTTCATAAAATCTCTCTTATTTAAATACAGATTATTAGATAAGATTTTAATAATTGTTTCAAAATACCTAATATAATCATGTTTTACCGATAACGGTGTCATCATTAGGCTAATAAGAATTAAATTCTTGTTATTTTCACTTGTCCTTAATAAAGCATATTGATTTAGCTTTTTAACTAACTCACGCGGATTTAATTTTTTCTCTAATTGTAAAGCTAAAACCCAAAAATAGAACTCGTTCACTTCATCTTTATTAGTCAACTCTCCTATTCGAAAGAGTTGTTCTTTGATAATATTTTCATAATTTTTTTCACACTTTCCTGAAGAAAGATGTACTGTAAAATCAATGAATTTTTCAAAATAATCTCCATTCAACTTCGAATCATACCCATAATAGCTTTTAACAGACTGCAAGAGCTGTGGTTTATTCATTACCAAAATAAAAACTATTTTAGGAATATCAAAGAAGTGTTTAATACGTTCAATTAAACGAATTGAAAAATCAGGACGACAACGATCAAGCTCATCAATAACGAATACTAATGGTTTATCTAAATCTTCAGCTAGTTGAGATAGTTGCTGTTTAAATGCTAATAAAGTATTTTTATCTGCTTCATGTGCTTCTATTTTTTCGTCAATGCTTTCTTTTATTTTATCGCCTATTTCATCAGTTGCAGACTCAACAGCTTTCTCTCCAACCTTATAAGCCTCTTGTACAGCTGTACCTAAAACTCCACCACTAATTAAATTCAATCCTAAAGTTAATAGAACCTTAGGTAAACTAGGTAACAATGCGTGATATGCAGCTGCAGCTTTTCCTTTAAAAGCATCTATATGTTTTTGGTCAAGATCACAATCTTTAGATAAACAACTTGTGATCTCAGAACTAATCACTAAAAAAGGATCATCTAAATAATCATTTGCAAAAGCGTCCAGATAAATCACATTATGATCCGTATCACTTAAATGTTTAGCCCAATGCCGAACAAACCATGTTTTACCTTCACCCCAACGTGCATCCAAAGCCAATACCGCACCGCATTGCAAACGATCTACATAGTTAGTCAGTTGTTCCCCTAAACGTTTCCGATCCCATAAATCTCCTTCCCAGGCTTCATTAATATTTTCAAAATTGTCACGTTGCCAATTTAATTGATCTTTTTCATGCATTTTTTAATTCATTATTAATAAGTTACTACATTTATGATATGACAATTTTAAAGAACTGTTCACATCTATTTTTACAGATGGTTGCAAATAAAAAATCTGCTTACAATTTCCTCAGACTTTAGTTTTAAGCCCGCTAGTTTTTAAACAAAATCATGATAGATTAAATTATAAAATTGTTTTAGGGAATAAATTATCCCCATGAAATTACTAGGTTTTATTTTAATAGAAATACAGCTAGTATCAAATTTCAAACGTTTTTATTGAACAAGAAGTTCTAGTCTTAATACGATACATTTTAGTAAGGATTATAAGGAGAAATACACATGGCTTATCAAAATATCTTAGTCCCAATTGACGGTTCAGAAACAGCTTATGCAGCAGTGGCTAAAGCAGCTGAATTTGCTAAAGCATTTGGCAGCAAAATTACAGTAGTTCAAGTTTTAGCACTTGATCCGTATATCGCAGCAGAATACATTTCTGCTAGCCAAACCAATGACTTGATTGAACGTGCTCGTAATGCGATTGTTGATTCGCTAGCAGCAGCAAAGGCAAAATTCAATGAACAAGGCCTTGAAGTGGAAACTAAACTTCTTGAAGGACAAGTGATTCACCGTGAAATTGTGAGAGCTGCTGAAGATAGCCATGCTGATTTGATCATCATTGGTTCACATGGCCGTACAGGTCTGAAAAAATTGTTCTTGGGTAGCGTTGCTCAAAGTGTACTCGGAGAATCTCATATTCCGGTGCTGATTGTTCGCCAATAATATTCCCTTATATTTCCCATCTTTAACTAAAGGTGGGAAAATTTTATTCTGATCATCTACAGCTTTTATCAACTATTCATCCACTGATATTGTTTTAAATTAATTTTATCTCCAATCACCATTACCCCTTCTGCCACTAATTTTAATCGTTGAATATTTTCTCCGCTTTCATTTAATTTGCTTAGGCTAATTTTTCCTTGAGAGTTGATAACCCTATGCCAGGGAATATCCGCCGCTGAATCCAGATGCTTTAATAGATAACCGACTAAACGCGCATGTTTCGGCAAACCTGCCATACGGGCAATCTGTCCATAACTGGCCACTTTACCATATGGAATTAAGGCAATCACTTGCAGAATTTGACGCGCCAACTCATCACTGGAGCGACCTGAATGTTCTGACATATAAGCTCCTTAAATCATCCCATTTAAACTTTCAAGCTATAAAAAAAGCCCGTTATGAGCTTCTTTTATTTGTGTTTTACACTTAGAAATTATCCGGACTTTCCAAGCGTTTCACGACTTGTACCTTCTCTGGATTATGCATGACTGCAACACCATCTTCGGCTTTTTTATCAATTAAGGCATCCGGGTTATATACGGTAATAGTTTCATTGCCGTTGGCATCTTCACCGACAATATACTGAAAGCCTTTGCGATTCATTTTATGACACAAGCGTTGATACCAGCCCTTAAAACCCGTGGTTTCTTCATTGGGGTTATAATAAAAGGCATTCATGACCGCAGGCAAACCCAGTCCACAGACTACGCCGGAAAGTAAAACGGCAATAAAGGTATAGCCTACCAGGATACTGCTGTACTCACTGAGTTCAGGAATATTCGCCACCGCCAAAATCAAGGCCAGCGAGATTCCGCCACGCACCCCACCCCATGATAAAATTGCTAAACTACCATTATAGCTTTTGTTTCTAAAGTTCGGAAAAAAGGCAAAGGACAGATAGTTGGCAGCAAAGCGCGAAGCATGCAGAATCAGGAACGCCACAATACCGCCTAAAATCAGGCTGATGCTTAAATCCAGAATAAACAGTTCCAGACCAATCAAGGTGAACAAGAAGGAATTGATGATCCCTTCAACTGTATGCCAGAAATGGTTGACTTCACGAATTTCACGTTCCTGTAAAATTTCCTTCCACTTATTCCCAACCACCAAACCGCCAATCACACAGGCAATTGGTGCCGAAGCATGGGCAAATAAAGCCACCAAGTATGAACCACAAGCCAGTAATGCGGTGGTTAAAATCAAAGATTCCATTTCGTGTTTGCCACGAAGTAATCTTAAAATGCCCAGACCAAAACCCCAGCCAATAATTATGGCCACCACAATCTCGTAAAGCAAAGTTTGCAAAGTACCTATAATAGTAAAATGTTCACCCTGCAATACATATAATAAAGTCATGAATACGGCGATACACATGGCATCATTAAACAGTGATTCACCTTCCAGTTTGACCATCAGGTGATGCGGTGCACGTACCGAACTGAGTACACCTTTAATTCCAATCGGGTCGGTCGCACCCAATGCAGCACCTAACAGTAAAAGCACCAATAAATCGACATGCTTGCCAATCAGGAATTGATAGCCATATAAAGTGACACCAAAAAACACCGCACACAGCACCAGTGCAATACTGGCCAAAATACTGATCGGTTTCCAGTGGCTTTTTAAATCGGACACTTTAAATTTTAAAGCGGAAGAGGTCAGGATAAAACAGATCACGCCATTGATTAAAAAATCATAGAAATCAATATGACGAACTGCTTCTTCAATATTGTGAATATTAATGGTGATGAACTTGTTGCCACTGAGTAAACTAGCACCCCATTGTAAAATAAAGACGAAAATTGCCGAAACAATGGGTACACCTATCGCCTGTGGGAAACCTAAAATACGCTTATTAAAAATAGTCGTTGCAATTGAAAGCGCAAAAATAACTGTAAAGACCTGAAGAAAAAAGAAATTTCCCATTAAAGTTCCAATTTGAGCGATTGATTGGAATAAAGCGAACGCATCCCACCATTTCCAAATAAATATTTAATTCAATACTATTTATTCACCGAATCAGTTTAACCATTTTTTCTTTGACCCACAAAATAGTTAAGTTTTTTTACATATTTTTAGCAATGATTTAACATAGCCCAAGATCCTTTTATTTAGTATCTCCTCGTTTCTTTCATTTCTCTCTACATTAAGTTGAATTTAACCATGCATCAAACAGTTAAAACCATATTTCGGCTTTTTTTTGCAGGGATCATTTTTCTTATTACCTTGACTTTATTTTTGAGTATTTTTTCAAAAAGCCGAGAAATTATAAAAGCAGATCAAGCTTTTCAGTACGCTACGCAGATTTCCTTAAAATCTACACCTGACAAACAACTGGTGCTGGTCTCGAATAATCAACGCCCGGATCAGGCCATTTATATTGTGATCGCACAGAATGGTTATATTGCCAAATTAAACTGCCAGCATTATCTGCAAGATATTTGTACAAATGAATATAACCAGTCCCATACCCGACAAATCCAGCAATTAGAGCTATTAAAAATTGGGCAGCAATTCTATATCCAGCAAATCAATTATAAAAATAGCCTGACCCAAAAGCAGCAGCAATGGTCTTATTCCAAGCCGCAAATTGAGCAATTTTATCAGACTGATATTTCAGATTTAAAATATCACCTGTTTAGTATGGCACTGTTTGCATTGGCAGCACTGTATGTATCGATTCGAATTATCCGAAACTTTAAACAGTTTATTCATGGTTAACAAAAAAGAGGATATTAAATCCTCTTTTTTAATGTCTCATTTCTATTTAAATGGCTTGATTAAAAGTATCACAATCGTTGATATTTCCCGATTTCAAACCGGTTTCAAACCATTTCATGCGCTGCTGGCTGCTGCCATGAGTAAAACTATCGGGTACCACCTGCCCGGTCGCACGTTTCTGTAAATAGTCATCACCAATCTTATGCGCTGCATCCATAGCTTCTTCAATATCGCCCTGCTCCAGAAACTGGGTTCGTTGCTGGTTATGATACGCCCAAATCCCGGCAAAACAGTCTGCCTGTAATTCCTGACGTACAGAAAGCTGGTTACCTTGCACTTCACTCGATTGGGCACGGGCTTTTTGCACTTGTGCTGAAATACCTAACAGCGTTTGCAGATGATGTCCCACTTCATGAGCCACCACATAAGCCTGGGCAAAATCACCGGCCTGATCCTGGCGGGACAATTCCGTGCTGTTTTGCTCACCGGAAATACCCATTTGCTGACGCATATCCTTAAAGAAAGCCGTATCGATATACACTTTCTGATCTGAAGGACAATAGAAAGGCCCCATGGCAGATTGTGCGGTACCGCAGCCCGAATCCACGATGCCATTAAACATCACCAGTTTCGGTGCGGCATACTGCGCATTAAGCTGCTGCTGGAACACTTGCGACCAGGTATCTTCGGTATCTGCCAATACGGTACCGACAAAATCCATGGCTTCCTGCTGTTCTGGGCTTGGATTCTCCAAACCTCTGGTTTCAGCCGGTTGTGATTGTGAAGTGACCTGTTTGGTGGACTGATAGGCTTGTTGAGGATCAACTCCAAAAAACTTCCAGGCCACGAATGCGACGATCAGCCCCAAGATACTAATCCCACCTGCTTTAGCTCCGCCACCACCACGACGGTCTTCTACATTGCTACTGATTCGACGTCCTTTCCAGCGCATAGTGCTTTTCCTTAGAATTAGCTCAATCTATTTTAGCGAGCTTTTTCATCATTAAGCCTGTTTTGACTTGGACTTCATCTTCTGAATAACGCTAACCATAATTAAAACTAACAATCCAGCAACAAAACCAATCCCCAGATTAATTAAGGTCGGGGTCACTGCACCAATAATATTGCCCATTGAAGGAAGGTGTTGTACATAATCGACCGAATCTTCAGTGAAATGATGAAACCATGGAATGGTATGAGTAATAATTCCGCCACCCACTAGGAACATGGCAATGGTTCCGACAATGGTCAAAGTTTTCATCAGTTTTGGGGCAAACGCCAGCAAACCGCGTCCCACAGTTTGCTTGAAACCCGATGCCTGCTTGGTTAAGTACAATCCCAAATCATCAATTTTGACAATCATGGCGACAAAACCATATACCCCAATGGTCATGATAATCGCAATCGCTGAAAGCACCATCACCTTAGTACCAAAAGCAGCTGTTGCCACGGTACCCAATGAAATCACCACAATTTCAGCAGACAAAATAAAGTCGGTACGAATCGCACCTTTGATTTTTTCTTTCTCGAACTTGGCCAAATCGGTTTCAATGGCATTGAATTCTGCTTCAGCTGCTTCTTCCGTCGTAGCTTTTTTATGCTGCAAACTGTGCAGTACTTTTTCTACCCCTTCATAACACAGGAACAGACCACCAACCATCAATAACGGATTGATCAGCCACGGCGCGATCACACTAATCAGTAACGCCAAAGGCACCAGAATCAGCTTATTCACAAAAGAGCCTTTGGCTACCCCCCAAACCACAGGCAGCTCACGCTCTGCACGCACGCCACTCACCTGTTGGGCATTGAGTGCCAGATCATCACCCAATACGCCTGCGGTTTTTTTTGCCGCCATTTTACTCATGACAGCAACGTCGTCTAAAACAGTTGCAATATCATCTAATAATATTAATAAACTACTCGCCATTCCTGTTATCCCTAAAGGTTCTATCGGCTATTTTAAAGAGAAAGATTCAAAAAAACTGTATCCACATCATTAAATTGTTCTTATTTTTTCAATGATCTGTTTTTATAGTGCCTGACATTCAAAAACATTATGCCGTACAATAAGGCAATACATCAGCATATAAGTATGTAGTGTTCACTACTT
Source organism: Acinetobacter sp. YH01018 (assembly GCF_013420295.1). Taxonomy (NCBI): domain Bacteria; kingdom Pseudomonadati; phylum Pseudomonadota; class Gammaproteobacteria; order Moraxellales; family Moraxellaceae; genus Acinetobacter; species Acinetobacter sp. YH01018. Next base: position 36,174 of record NZ_VOYL01000020.1, on the reverse strand, counting down.
TGGAATAGAGAGATAATGAGTAATCAAGACAATCGTCCTGTTATTTTGACTGGCGACCGCCCAACCGGACAACTTCATTTAGGTCATTTTGTAGGTTCTTTACGTTCACGCGTAGGTTTACAGGATTCTCACCATCAACATCTCCTTCTTGCTGATGCCCAAGCTTTAACCGACAACGCCGATAACTTTGAAAAAGTACGCCGTAATATTATTGAAGTGGCAACAGATTATTTGGCTGTAGGTATTGACCCGACCAAAACCACGATCTGTGTTCAGTCCTGCTTGCCAGCACTGAATGAACTGACCATGTTGTATTTAAACTTTGTCACTGTATCTCGTTTAGAGCGTAACCCGACCATTAAATCTGAAATTCAGATGCGCGGTTTTGAGCGCGATATTCCGGCAGGTTTCCTGTGTTACCCTGTAGCACAAGCCGCTGACATTACAGCATTTAAAGCCACTGTCGTACCTGTGGGCGAAGACCAAATTCCAATGATCGAACAGACCAACGAAATCGTGCGTCGTTTAAACCGTCAGATTGGTCGCGAGATTTTACCTGAATGTAAGGCACTGCTTTCCAATGTTGGTCGTTTACCAGGTTTCGACGGTAAAGCAAAAATGTCGAAGTCTTTGGGCAATACCATTGTGCTGGATGCATCTGACAAGGACATCAAAAAAGCTGTGAATGCCATGTATACCGATCCAAATCATTTGCGTATTGAAGATCCAGGTCAGGTGGAAGGCAACGTGGTATTTACTTACCTAGATGCATTTGATACCAACAAAGAAGAGCTGGAAGAGTTAAAAGCACATTATCGTCGTGGCGGTTTGGGCGATGGTACGGTGAAAAAACGTCTTGAAGGCATTTTGAAAGAACTGATTGGCCCTATTCGTGAACGTCGTATGGAATTACAGAAAGATCCTGACTACATCATGGATATTCTAAAAACCGGGACTGACAAGTGCCGTGATATTACCCAGCAAACGCTTGATGAAGTGAAAGCAGGACTTGGCGTTTTCCACTTCTAAACACTGTATATTTTTAAAAGCCCTTCTTTTCTAGAGGGGCTTTTTTATAGCTAAAAAAATGAGCAATCAATCACACTAACCCAGAGTGATTAACCTGAATTAACACAACTTAACTGAAAGCATCATGAAATGACTCAACATTCATTTTAAGATGTCTTAAATGCTTAGAGCTACCCCTAGTTCTAACATTCTCCTTAACCGAACTGTGCAAACAGATTCGTTGTTCTACGCAATGATCACCCCAATCATTGCGTATTTTTTTTTGCCTGATTTTCAAGCCATCATAAGCTTCAGGCAATAAAAAACCCGCATGAAGCGGGTTTTTAATCTTCACCACTTATGCATGTTTATGACGCATATGCGGGAACAAAATCACGTCACGGATACTTGGTGCATTGGCAAAAATCATCACCAAACGGTCAATACCAATACCCTCGCCTGCTGTAGGAGGAAGACCGTATTCAAGGGCTTCAATGAAGTCTGCATCGAAGTGCATCGCCTCATCATCGCCGGCATCTTTTTCAGCAACCTGTGCCTGAAATCGCTCTGCCTGGTCAATCGGGTCATTTAATTCCGAGAAACCATTGGCCAATTCACGACCACCGATGAAGAATTCAAAACGGTCAGTAATGTGCGGATTTTCATCATTACGGCGCGCCAATGGAGAAGTTTCCGCTGGATATTCGGTAATGAATGTCGGTTGACGCAGTTTGGTTTCCACCGTTTCTTCAAATACGATGGTTTGCAGTTTACCTAGGCCAAAACCAGGTTTCACCTGTTCTTTCAATTCTTCCTGAATGAATTTCGCCAGGAATTCACGGTCAGATACATTTTCAGGTGTAAATTGCGGGTTGTGTTCCAGAATGGCATCAAACATGGAAATTTTCTTGAATGGACCCTTGAAGCTATACACTTCTTCACCATAAGGAACGTCTGTCGTACCCAGGATATCTAGCGCCAGTTTCTCAAGCATATTTTCAGTTAAAGCCATCAAGTCTTTATAGTCTGCATAAGCCTGATAGAATTCAATCATGGTGAATTCCGGGTTATGACGGGTTGAAACCCCTTCATTACGGAAGTTACGGTTAATCTCGAACACCCGCTCAAAACCACCTACCACCAAACGTTTCAGGTAAAGCTCAGGTGCAATACGCAAGAATAACGGCATATCTAAGGCATTATGATGCGTTTCAAACGGACGCGCAGAAGCACCGCCTGGAATTACATGCATCATTGGCGTTTCCACTTCCATGAAGCGTTCATTGCTTAAATAGGCACGAATCCCAGAAACCACTTTGGCACGAATTTCAAAGGTTTTACGGGTTTCTTCGTTTACGATTAAATCCAAATAACGTTTACGGTATTTGACTTCTGTATCAGTTAAGCCATGGAATTTGTCTGGAAGTGGACGCAGTGACTTGGTTAAAAGTTCAAATTTCTCGATGTGTACATACAGGTCACCTTTACCGGAACGGCCGATATAACCTTCAACTGCAATGATATCGCCCAGGTCCAGGCTCTTGATGGTTTCCAGTACTTCAGGTGCAAGTTCTTTACGTGCAACATAAAGCTGAATACGGCCAGTCATGTCCTGGATCACAATGAATGACCCGCGGTTCAACATCACGCGACCAGCCACTTTTACATGGACGTGTTCGCCAGCTTCAATTTCTTCTTTAGATTTTTCAGCAAATTGGTCTTGTAAATCTTGTGCATAGTGCTCACGCTTAAACGCGTTTGGCCATGGACTAATACCAGTTTCTTTTGCGTGGTCTTGAATCTGCTTTAACTTGGCATGACGCTGTGCAATTAAATCGTTTTCGGAAATGTGTGGTTCAGAAGTCGATTGAGCGTTATGTTGCGTCATCTCTGCCTCGAATATGTGTAAAAAACGGAAGTTGCATAGCATAGCAGATTTAGTGCAAATTTCGAATGTCTTATTGCTATACAAATGCACTGATTTGCTAAAAGCCGGGTTCTTTACTTCATCTGGCTAGGCTTCGGTAAGCTGTTTAACAGTCTCATAACCCTTTTTAAACCCGTTTTCCATCATTTCCCGATAGCCTTTAGACCTACCTACATTCACCCTGAGTATGTTTTTTCCATCTATCTGCTCCAGAACATATTTCTCTAAAGCACCCTTCCATTTTTTAACTTCTTCACCTTCCAAATCTTCAATACTCTCTCAAACCCTAGCTAAATGTTTAAAGATCACCACTTTCAACTCTTCCAAACGCTCAATCGTAGCAACCATACCGTTGCCGTAGGTTCATTGGCTATAGCTAAGGATGCCATATACCTGCCGTACTTTTTAAGGTAAGGCTGCAATTAAAATTGCATAACTCAATGTTTCAATAGCGTGGCCAACTCTCCAAAACATGCTGTCCATGAAAGTAGAGAAACCATTTTTTACACCATCGCTACATTTTGTTATTGAATACTGAGTTGAACAATAAATCACACCAAGCATTTATTTTTAATAAATAATTTATTTTTAAATTAAGTTTATTAGATTGATCTGAAATACACCTTAGACCAAAAGCTAACTTCTTTGTTCAGCCAAGTCACTTACAATAGATTCAAGAAAAATAGTTGAAAAGTAATCTATTCGACTGTGTCTATCTTTGTGAATAAAGAAAGTATGAACTAAAAAAATGACGACATGCCCTTTAAAAATCCTATTTTTGCATGGACTCGATTCTTCGCGTGAATCAGCCAGATTCCATGCTATTAACGCCGATCATAAATATTGTATCGATGTAGATTATCGCAACCTGAATTTTCAAACCGTCGCTAACTTTTACCGGGAAATTATTGCCAAAATTCAACCGGAAATTCTGATTGGCCATAGCTTGGGGGCTTACTGGGCCTTAAAAATGTCAGTCCTATACAAAATTCCGGCGATTATTGCCAATCCCAGCCTAAGCCCAGACTTTCGTGCTGATTATCCACCTATTAGCGAAGATGATCTGGAACATGATATTGCACAAATTGCCTATCTGGAATTAGGCGATGAAGAACTGGATATGTATGCTGTACAACAGCAACTCGAACCCTATATGCAGGTTCAGGCCGTCGAAGGTGGACATCATCGTTTAGCCAGTCCAGAAAATATCAATGGACTGCTTCAGCATATGCAGACATATTTTCTGAAAAAATAAAAAAGCCTTGGAATAACCAAGGCTTTTTTCACATGCTTTAATCAAGCAACAGCTTGTTCTGGTTGAGATTTTTCATCTAATACCGACCAAATATCTAAGCCGAGGTCATTATGCAAATCTGGCAAATCCAGAAAAACACTAGCCCCTAAAACTTCATGCTTGCATTTATTCACTAACTGTTTAACTGCTTTTAGCGTACCGCCAGTGGCTAACACATCATCTACGATAATGATTTTTTGCGCTTGAACATCAGCCGACATTTCCAGACGGTCCATGCCATATTCCAGACTATAACCGACACCAACCACTGGTGGCGGTAATTTTCCTGCCTTACGAACCAGCAATAAACCTTTGCCCAAACGTTGCGCCAATAAACTTGCAAGTACAAAACCGCGCGCTTCAACTGCAACAAAACTGTCGACTTCTGCCAATTTTTCAGCAGGAATACTGGCAACTAAAGCGTCAGTTAATAACTCAATGTTTCCCATAAATAATGGAGTCAAGTCATAAAAACAAATACCTGGTTTAGGGAAATCCTGGACCGTACGAATGTTAGACCACAAAGTTGTAGACAGATTGCTCATGGGAGAAAAGTATTTTAAAAGAGAATATATGAATTTTAACGCTTTATTAGGCCTATGACCAGTCAGCGCTTACTTTTAAACCATAATAAAAATAATCACAAAATTATAACTTACTGATTTAGTTATTTAATTTTTTAAATAAATAATAGGTATAGATTTATCTAATCATAGAATAACAAATACAGGTTTTTTTTTCTGCACGACCTTAGTCTAAAAAGACCACTTATCCACTTTGACTACGCTGGGATCCAAAATCTTGTTTGTCGCACTGCTTAAAAAGAAAAGTTAATTTATATTGCTCCACTTCTGCCTATTTTCATGCTTTAAAGACCAGTTTTGTTCTTCTCAGCAATTCTGGTTTCAATTTCTGTCCTTAAACTCCGATATTTGCTTTACATTGTAGATAGAACTGCGTAAAAATTTGCTTGAATGTGTACATTGAAAGTCATATCAATAGAGTCACACGGTATATGGAATATTACTGACCGCATATTTTTGAAAAGTCAGTGTTTTGGAGAGTCAAATGAAGAAATATCAATGCATCGTTTGTGGATGGATTTATGACGAAGCTGAAGGTTGGCCACAAGATGGGATTGTCGCAGGGACCAAATGGGAAGACATCCCGGATGACTGGACCTGCCCGGACTGTGGTGTATCAAAAGTTGATTTCGAAATGGTAGAAGTCTGATTATTGATACAAAAGACCATAGTGAATGGTCTTTTTTTATGTCTTATTAAAGAAAAACAGTCTGGAGAATAATATGCATCCTATCGTCATCATTGGTTCTGGTATGGCCGGCTATACCGCAGCACGTGAATTTCGCAAGCTTAATCCCGAGCATGAGCTGGTCATGATCTGTGCAGATGATGCGGTAAACTATGCCAAACCGACACTTTCCAATGCTTTAGCTGGGAACAAGGCACCTGAACAAATTGCTTTAGGCGATGCAGCTAAAATGGCAACGCAACTGAATATGCGTATTGAAGCCCATACCTGGGTCAAAGAAATTCAAGCAGCCCAACATCAGCTTATTTTAGAAAAAGATGGTCAGCAAAGTACTCAGCCTTATGCCAAGCTGGTTCTTGCAGTGGGTGCTCATCCTGTTCGCGTAGCGATTGCAGGCGATGGCAGTGATGATATTCATGTCGTCAATAATTTAGAGGACTACAAGGCATTCCGTAAAAATCTGGATCAACATCACGATAAACGTGTGGTGATTTTAGGTGCCGGTCTGATTGGCTGTGAATTTGCCAATGACTTGCAAAACACAGACCATCAAGTGACTGTGATTGATTTGGCTCCTCAACCTTTGGGACGCTTATTACCCGCCCATGTTGCAACGTCTTTCCAGGAAAAACTTGAGGATACCGGTATTCACTTCGTTCTGGGCACCACGGTTGAAAAAGTCATCAAAGTGGAACAAGGCGATTATCAAATCACGTTAGCCAATGGTCAGTCTGTGATTGCCGACATTGTACTTTCTGCGATTGGTTTACACCCGAATCTGGAGTTAGCAAAAGCTGCTGATATTCATTGCAGTCGCGGTATTTTGACCAATAGCCATCTGGAAACCAACCAGGCAGATATTTATGCCATTGGGGACTGCGCCGAAGTCAATGGTTTGCTGTTGCCATATGTCATGCCAATTATGCAACAGGCACGTGCCTTAGCCAAAACCTTGAATGGTGAAAAAACCCATGTGCATTACCCGGCAATGCCGGTTGCAGTAAAAACACCTGCTGCACCACTGACAGTACTTCCTGCACCTGTGGACGTTGATGTAAACTGGGAAACAGAAGAACTCGAAGATGGAATGATTGCTAAAGCCATCGATAGTGAAAATACCTTACGTGGTTTTGTCTTGTTGGGACCAAGTGCTGCCAAACAGCGTTTGATTCTCACCAAACTGGTGCCGGACTTGATTCCTGCTGCAGTTTAAGGTTTTAATACCAAGGACATTTTTTCAGCAAAATGTCCTTTTTTAGGAAAATAACAATGGATAGCGCACTCAGTTTTACGGGTTCTCCCTATACATCTTTTATGCATGAAACCAAAGTCAATTTAGGTAATGGCGTTGAACTTCATGTGGAAATGGGTGGAAACCCGGAACATCCTGCCATCATGCTGATTATGGGTCTGGGTGCGCAAATGTTGTTTTGGCCTGATTTTTTCTGCAAATCCCTGATTGACCAAGGTTATCGCGTAATTCGTTTTGACAACCGCGATATTGGCTTGTCTTCCAAAATTCGTCATTCTGGTCCACGTCTCAACACATTGAAATTGATGGGACGTTTTGCCTTAGGCTTACAAAATCAAGGTGCGCCATATAACTTATATGATATGGCAGAAGATGCAGCACTACTGATTGATCGTTTGGGTCTGCAACAAGTCTCGGTCATTGGCGCTTCCATGGGGGGCATGATTGCACAAATTCTGGCAGCAAAACATCCACAAAAAGTCAGTAATCTGGGCCTGATGTTTACCAGTAACAATCAGCCTTTATTACCACCGCCTTTTCCCAAACAACTGTTTAGCCTGATTGGCAGACCAGAATCGACTGATGAAGAAGGCATTGTGAACCATAGCGTGAAGGTATTTAACATTATTGGCTCACCTGGATATATCAATCAACTGGAAATTATTCAGACAGCACGCAAATTATATCAACGAAGTTACTATCCAGCGGGTGTACTTCAACAGTTTTTAGCAATATTATGTACAGGTTCTTTGCTACAATTGGGTAAGCAAATTCAGCAACCTACCCTCGTGGTACATGGCTCTCGTGATCGTTTATTGCCACCGAGTCATGGCAAAGCAGTTGCAAAGGCAATTACTGATGCTAAGTTTGAATTAATTGAGGGAATGGGGCATGATATCCCACCGCATTTTATTCCATATCTGAGCGGATTATTTGCTGATCACTTTAAATCAAAACATTAGGACACTATGGCTGCATTACCCTCTTTAAGACAGCTGTCATACCTCGTTACACTGTCTGAAACGCTGCATTTTACTGAAGCTGCGCGCCGTTCATTTGTGACCCAGTCAACCTTGTCTGGCGGGATCATGGAGTTAGAGCGCTTGCTAGGTGGAGTACTTGTTGAACGCGATCGCCAAAATGTACGTTTAACTCCGCTTGGTGAACAGGTTGTTGCACGAGCCCGTGTTCTTTTGGCAGACGCCCAAGACCTGATGCGTTTAAGTCGTGAAATGAGCGAACCTTTAACAGGTGATCTACATTTAGGGATTATTCCCACAATTGCACCTTTTATTCTGTCGCAACTGCTAGATGAAGTGCATAAACAACTTCCTAAAATTCAGCTGCACTTGCACGAAGCACAAAGTGAAAAAATTGTCGAAAAACTCGAACATGGTAATTTGGACATGATCGTGTTGGCATTGCCTTTTGACACACGTGGCTTAAAAGTTGCAGAAATTGCAAAAGAAAATCTGTATCTGGTTTACCATAAAGCGGATCAGAATGCGCAGAATGCCCGCAGTTTGGATGATCTGGATTTATCGCGCTTAGTATTACTTGAAGAAGGTCATTGTTTACGCAACCATGTGTTAAGTGCCTGTCCAATTGGTGAACGCAAAAATGATCATCGCTTAAAAGCAAGTTCATTACCGACACTAATAGAAATGGTTTGTTCAGACTTAGGCTTTACCCTGCTTCCTGAAATTGCGATTCATAACCATATGATTAAAGCCAATTCAGACTTGGTGGTGAAACCTATAGAGGCAGCGCCAAGCCGTACTCTTGCCCTGGTGACACGTAAAAGTACCCCATTGCAAAGCGAGTTTGATGTCCTGTTACAAATCTTGCAAAAAATCACCCAGACTCTTCATTAAAAGATTCAATCTATTAAAAGGAGCAACTGCTCCTTTTTTTATACTTAATGTAAAGTATGCAGGCTCATTTTTTTAATCAAATGCCTTATTTTCTTCATAAAAAAATGCTTAGCACGCGGATAAACCTTAATTAAAACAAATGGACAACTTCTCATACATAGGGATAAACAGAGAAAGTTACATTCAAGAAATTACTCACTTCTGAATTGCAAACACCATCAAAAGTGAGCAATTCCAGGCAACCATTCAACTACTTTATATACTTGATAATAGGTATTTTATGTTTCATTTAAAAATGAAAGGTAAAAAATAGCTTATCCACCCAGATAAGCCATGTAAGGTAAAATATTTCCATTACTCTGATTGTAATAGAAATATTATAGCCCTTGGAGTTGAAATAGGATTGTTGAGTCAACCCAAACAAAAAGCACTGTTATGCTATAAGCTAAATATCACTTCTAATATCCCTATAATTGGGTATTTTTCATCATTTATAAGAATACCTGTACTTTGCACAAGAAAATAACTCAACCACAAATAAGTCAAAATAAAATAATTTATATCTAAATATTCTTTACTGTACAGAGACTTAAATTTACTTTTATTTTATAAATTCACCAGTTTCAGGAATAGCTGTTTGTTTATTTTTATCACCAAGTAACCAAATAAAATATACCACCACTGTGAGTACAAGCTTGTTAGTGAACTGCTATTAGCCGTTTCTATCATGATGATAGAAGATCAACCCTTTTTTTAATCATTCATTAGAAAAACAATATTAAAAATATCTACAGAAAAATTGCCAGCGTAGAACCTTTATTTTTTAAGTTGAGGATGATTTATTGGGAATAATTTATGAATAAATCAATCAAATCAAGGAATCCAAAGACTCCTTGATTTGAGATGGGGACACTATTGTGGATTATTTGATCATCTCTAATAATATACGCTGTGCATTATGTGCTTCTTGCCCTTCAGCAACTTGCGCACGTAACCATGTACCATCACTTTGCAGTAACCACGCTTGCTGATTATCCTTTAAATAATTCAGTAAACCTTGCTGATAAATGCGTTTTTTCAATGCTGCATCTTCAATCGGGAAACAGGCTTCCACACGATTGAACAGGTTTCGATCCATCCAGTCTGCACTTGAACAGTAAATCCGGCTATCTCCTCCGTTCAAGAAGTAATAGACACGGGTATGCTCAAGGAAACGTCCAACAATGGAACGTACCCGAATATTTTCAGACAGATCAGGTAAACCGGGACGCAGGCAGCAGATTGAACGGATAATCAGATCAATTTGTACACCGGCTTGCGATGCTTCATATAATTTATTGATCAGTTGCATTTCCGTTAAGGCATTCACCTTGACAATAATTTGCGCAGGCTTGCCGGCTTTGGCATTGGCAATTTCATCATCAATAAAATTAATCAGCTGAGCATGCAAGGTAAAAGGAGCATGCAATAACTTTTTCAGTTTTGCCATTTTCCCCATACCGGTTAATTCCTGGAAAATGCGGTGCACATCTTCACAAAGCTCTTTGTCTGTGGTCAGCAAACCATAGTCAGTATAAATACGGGCATTACCAGCATGGTAGTTACCGGTACCTAAATGTACATAACGCACCAGCTTATTATTTTCACGGCGTACCACCAGAATCATTTTGGCATGGGTTTTATAACCGACAATGCCATACACGACGACTGCTCCAGCTTCTTGCAGTACATTCGCTACTTCAATATTGGATTCTTCATCGAAACGGGCACGGAGTTCAATTACCGCTGTCACTTCCTTGCCATTACGTGCTGCTTCCGCCAAGACCTGAACAATTTCAGAATCCGGACCACTGCGATATAGCGTTTGCTTGATGGCTAAAACTTGTGGATCACGTGCCGCTTCACGTAACAAGTTAATGACTGGGGCAAAAGATTCAAACGGATGATGGAGTAGAATGTCCTGCTTCTGCATGGCAGAAAAAATATTTTCAGACTTTCTCAGCACTTTCGGAATAATAGGCGTATGTGAATCATAGCGTAAATGTGGACGCTTAAAATTGGACAATAACCGTGCCAAGTTAACCGGGCCATCAACCTTATACAGTTGCTCTTCTTCCAGATCAAACTCATCCAGCAAATAGTCATAAATATGTTTCGGGCAATTATGAGTCACTTCCAGACGTACCGCACGACCAAAACGACGCGAGTTCAATTCGCCTTTTAAGGCCTTGGCCAAATCTTCCACATCTTCGTTTAAAGCGAGATCGGCATTTCGGGTGACACGGAACTGGTAACAGCCGGTTGCTGTCATGCCCGGGAACAGGTCTGAAACATGCTCATGAATAATCGCAGACAGCATCACATGATGCTCTTTCCCGCCAGTAAGTTCATCCGGCAAGCGCACGACACGGGGCAATGAACGCGGTGCAGGCACTACGGCCAAATCAATCTGACGGCCAAAAGCATCTTTACCTTCCAGAGTCACAATAAAGTTGAGGCTTTTATTGACTAGCCGTGGAAAAGGATGCGCCGGATCAAGACTGATTGGCGTCAGTACCGGCGCCACCTGCTCCTGAAAATATTTTTTGATCCAAGCCGACTGTGCCGGAGTTAATTCGCCGCGACGCAAGAAACAGATGTCTTCTTCACGCAGTTTAGGCAAAATTTGTTCATTTAAAATACGGTATTGGCGGTCAATTGCCTCATGCGTGGTTTTGGAAATAATATCCAGCACCTGCTTCGGAGTTAAACCGTCTGGACTACGACTTTCATTACCCAAGTCCAGTTGCTCCATCACGCCGGCAACGCGAATTTCAAAAAATTCGTCCAGATTACGCGAGAAAATCAGTAGGAAATTCATCCGGTCAAGCAAAGGATGTAAAGGATCGACCGCTTGTTCCAATACCCGCAAATGGAAGTCGAGAATAGAAAGCTCACGATTAATGTAGCGATCATTATATGTATATTCTATTTGCGCCGGAGTCGTATTAGCAGCCGTATTCATACCCTAACCTATGATTATTCGAAAGTAGTCCGTATCTTCATAAGTATGCTTCAAATTTATGACAATTTCATAAAAAAAAGCCCAAATCACTGGGCTTTTTGAAAATAAATCCTAAATTAGGGAATATGGCTATAACGCATATATTTTTGAATCATGCGTTTACGATATTGTAATTTTTTATCATGTTGATGATCTTGATAATATTTAGGGTTAGGTAAAATGGCTGCTAAGAATGCCGCCTGTTCACGACTCAGGCTTCGCGCACTTTTGCCAAAATAATGCTGGGTAGCGGCTTCTATGCCATAGATATTGTCACCAAATTCTACCGAGTTGAGATAGACTTCCAGAATGCGCTGTTTTGACCACATGCGTTCCATCATCCAGGTGGCAACCGCTTCCTGTCCTTTACGCAGGAAGGAACGCTTATTGTATAAAAACAGGTTTTTGGCCAGTTGCTGGGAAATGGTTGAACCGCCTGCGACCACTTTACCCTTGTCTTTGTTACGTTCTAAGGCGAACTGCATGCCTTCCCAGTCGAAACCTTTATGCTGCAAAAACTTTCCATCTTCCGCAGCAACCACGGCATGTTTCATATAATCACTGATCTGATCATAATCACGCCACTCATGTTTAATCGGTTTCGAAGGTTCGGACCAATAATCCAGACGCATCATCATGGTGGTATCCACCGGATGGGTGCGCCACCACAGCAAACTTGAAAAAATCCACAGTTGAACCAAAAGCACCAGACTGACAAGTATTAACAAACTACGAACAATAAAAGCTTTCATGTCAGTGAGTTACTCCAAAAATCTGTTTTTTTTCGTGCTAAGCTGGATACTGAATATAGCAAAGATTATAAAAGAATAGCATGGCCGAACTTTCTCCCCCTCCCATTCGAACTAAACCCGAGGTTCATCTTTGGTGGCTGACGGCAGTTTTTATTGCCATCAATGTCGGTTTATTTCTCTGGCAAGTCCTGAGTGGAGTCAATATTACGACTCCAAGTCTGGTCGATGCGATTCATTGGGGTGCTGATTATGCACCTTTAACCTTTTTAGAGGAACCCACTCGCCTGTTTACAAGCATGTTTTTTCATTTTGGCTTAATTCATTTAATGCTAAACATGTGGGCACTGTATATTTTTGGCAGTGTGGCTGAACAGCTGTTAGGCCGGTTTTATTATCTGGGACTTTATATTCTTGCCGGTCTGATGGGCAGTTTACTCAGTGGTTTCATCGATATTCAGAATACCTTTGCACTCTTGCAAAGCAATGATCCTAAGTTTCTTCCCACCGTCAGTGCCGGTGCATCGGGTGCCGTGATGGGTATTGGCAGTGCATTGACTGTTTTATCCCTACTCCCCCTATTACCGAAACAACGTTTTATTCTAGATAAAAAAAGCCTGCTGATGATTATGGGCATCAATTTGTTGATTGGCTTTACCATCGCCGGAATTAACAATGCCGCACATATTGGCGGCATGTTGATGGGTGCGGTGCTGACAGCAATCTGGTATGTGGGACAAAGAATACATAAACCCAATTTGGCTTTTGTAGTAGGCATGGCAGTAGGCATCATCAGTTGTTATTTGCTGTATGCTTACTGCATGCAGAAAGTGCAGATTCTGGAACCAGTCTGGCGGCAAATATTGGCCGCTATGCGGGCACAACTGCATTTTTAATGCCCAGAATTTTGTCTACTGAAGATGAATCTGCTATTGATTCATCTCACGTAAACTTTGCAGTGGCGGAATATCACACAGATAACTCAAACGATAACGTCCAATCAGCGCGCACAGTAGCGTCATAAGTATGGGTAAAATCAGCCAGATTTGCCAATGGGGCTGAATCAGCAGATTCATTTTATAACTGGCAATGGCACTGATGACTTCGGCAAACAGGCAAGATACGATTCCTGCCATGAATCCCATAAAACCAATTTCTAGGGTCATCATCTGCTTGAGCTTTTGTTTGGAACTGCCAAATGAACGTAGTAAAGCCACTTCACGTTTACGCTCATCCATCAACAGGTTTAAACAGGCTATTAACACCAGAATACCCGAAACACTGACCAACAGTGCCAGAATGGTAACAATTTGTACCAGGACATTCACCAGACGTTTGACCTCATCCAGAATCTGGCTAACATCAATAAAAACGGTGTTAGAGAATTGCTGAATCAGCGCAACCATCTGGTTTTTATCCTGTTCCGGTACATAAAAACTGCCTAAATAGCTACCCGCATTTTCATCCATAGTTTTGGGGGCGAAAATAAAGAAAAAATTCGGACTAAAGCTTTCCCATTCCACACTGCGCAAGTTCACTACTTTGGCCTGAATCTGACCTTCAGGCAGGCTGAAAGTCAACTGATCACCGATTTTGATGCCCAACTCCTCTGCAATTTTGGCTTCAACTGACACCTCATCAGGATGTTTCAAGGCTGCCGTGCCCTGCACGATGATATTGTCAGCCGGATATTCGGTGGTCTGGGTTAAATTCAGTTCACGCCGTAAAGAATTGTTGCTTTTAACCAGATCTGCTGCAAAGGGCTGATCATTCTTTGCCACCAATCGGCCACGAATATTGGGATATAAAGGCGTACTTGGCCATCCATGTTGCTTAATCTGCGCTTTAAAGGCTGGCATATCAAACGGCGGCAGGCCATAAACAAACTGATTCGGTGTGCCTGCAGGCAATTGCTGCTGCCAACGTTCCAGCAAATCTGTCCGCAACACGGTTAACACTGTCATCAGACTCAGGCCCAGTGCCAGAGCAGTAATTTGAAAAGCTGTTTGATACGGCACCCGCACATAGGCTGAAATTGCCCCTTTCAGGTTTTTGATGAACTTTAAACAGCCCCAGATCAATACATAGAGCAGTGTACACAGCAGTACAATCGCCCCCATCACCCAGGCAGTGAGCACGATATTTTCTGTCAATACGATACTGAACAGGGCCAAGCTGGCTGTGCCCATAATTAACATCCAGAGCATGGATTGTACTGACTTTTCCTGCTGGCGAATCACCCGAATCGGCGGGGTATTGAGCAATTGCCATAAGCTGGGCACAATGAATCCCAATAGCACCACTGCGCTGGTCAGCATGGCAATCGGTAATGGTCCCAGCAGCATCTCTCCTGCTGAAAATGCAATCTGTAAATTTGGAATCAGTTGCAGCATCAATTGCAGCAAACCGTAACCCAAAGTGACACCCACCAGACTGCCAATCAGCATGGCGACCAGCAAAACCACGGCCAGCAAGGTAAGATAGGCATTGAGAATCTGGCCTCGTGTCGCACCGATACAACGCATCAATGCAATATTGTCCTGATTTTGTTGCACATAGCGCTGGCTGGTCAGGGCAATCGCAATCCCACACAGCAAAATGGTCAAGATATTGCTCAGTTGCAGGAAAGTATCCAGATTGGCAATCGGTTTCATTAAACGGGTATTGCCTTCGCTGGCATTTCTTAACCTAAGGCTATTTTGCTCATCCTGCGTTGGTGCATCATGTGCTGCTTTCGGCAAGGTCGCGTGCTGCTGTTGCTTAAAATCTTGTTCAAACTGCTTGGTTTGCTCGGGATCACCCGCCATTAACAAACGATACTCGGCACGGCTCCCCACCTGAATGGCATTGGTTTTGGCGACGTCGTTACGGGAAATCATTACCGTCGGTGAAAAACCGGAAAAGCCCAGTTCCTGATTGGAATCATGTACAATTTTTGCCGTGATCTTAAACTGGCCATCTGCAATATTGATTTGGTCACCCAATTTAACATGCAATAAATCCATAGCACGTGGGCTCATCCAGACCTCACCAGACTGGATGGTTTTAACCTGGGGCAGCACCCGAAGCTCGCCGCGCAAGGGAAATGCCTGATCGATGGCTTTGACATTGACCATGACAAATTGATCATCGGTACGCGCCATTGAACTGAAAGCGGTGACTTGGGATAGTTGCAGTTTTAATTGTCTAGCCTGATTCTGCCACTTTTGTTCCAGTGGCTGATTGTCGCTCAGCACCAGGTCAGCTGCCAGCATTTCTGCTGCCTGTAAGGCTACGGCATTCTGAATCTGTTCATTGCTAAATTTCAGCGCAGTGGTGGCACTAATCGCCAGGGTCAAGGCAATAATCAGCAGATAAACACCGCTGCTTTTAAAGCTTTGCGTCAACAAGGGCCGAAATAATCGATTCATTTCAGTTCTCTCCCGAGCCATGTTCGATCAAATGGCCATCACGCAACTCAAAATGACGCTGGCATTGCTGGGCCAATGTTGAATCATGGGTCACCAGCACCAGCGTGGTACCAAACTCACGATTCAGCTGAAACAACAGTTGTTCAATTTCATTGGCGGTTTGCGCATCCAGATTACCGGTTGGTTCATCGGCAAAAATAATTTGTGGATCGCTGATTAAAGCACGGGCAATCGCTACCCTTTGCTGCTCACCACCAGACAAGACTTTGGGAGTTTGGGTGGCCTGACGTTCCAAGCCGACTTTTTTCAGCAAGGCCAAAGCCTTTTTTTCCGCTGCAGCAAAGTTAAAATTCTGCTGTAAGCGTAGCGGTAACATGACATTTTCCACCGCCGTTAAGTGCGGCAACAGCTGAAAGGATTGAAACACAAAACCGATATTTTTTAAGCGTACCAGCGCACGCTGTTCTTCATTCAATTCGCCAATCGATTGCCCGCATACCTGCAATTTCCCTGAGGTGGCCTGATCCAGCGTGGCCAGAATACCCAGCAAGGTCGATTTCCCCGAGCCGGATCGTCCGGTAATCGCTACCTGTTCACCACGATAAATATCAAAGCTTAGATTTTCAAAAATGCTGAGCTCTTTTTGGGAAAATTTGATCTTTTGGCTAAGCTGCTGTGCAGAGATAATCACTTGTGGCATGATGGAATGGTCGCTATTAACGTAAGTCATAAAATTCCTATATGCAAAATCGCAATCTGAAAACTCTTGTATGGGCTTGCCTGGCCATGCTCAGTCTGGGTCTTAGCCCAGTCATAGCATCTGCGAAAACCATTATGATTGTGGGTGACAGTATTAGTGCAGGTTATGGCCTACAGGCAGGGCAAGGCTGGGTAGCATTATTACAGAAACGTCTAGACCAACAGTATCCGAAACAGCATAAAGTGGTCAATGCCAGTGTCAGCGGTGAAACCACCAGTGGTGCTGTGGCGCGTTTACCGAAATTGCTGCAAACACATAAGCCACATATTGTGGTGATTGAACTGGGCGGAAATGATGGTTTGCGCGGTCAGCCACCGCTGTTGATTCAAAAAAACCTGACGACTTTAGTACAGCAAAGTCAAAAGGCAAAAGCAAAAGTGATTGTTTTTGGAATGAAAATTCCGCCCAATTACGGCACAGCTTATAGCAAGGCCTTTGAGAAAAATTATAAGATTGTCAGTCAACAACATAAGGTAAAATTGTTGCCGTTCTTTTTAGAAGGGGTTGCTGGCAAAAAAGACCTGATGCAAACCGATCTGGTTCATCCCAATGCATCTGCCCAAAGCATCTTGTTGAACAATGCTTATCCCTATATAAAAGGCGCTTTATAAAGCGCCTTTTATGAATCATGCTTTTTACTTAAAAATCAAAGAAAACCACTTCACCCGTTTCAAGTGAATACTCTGCACCTACTACTTTTAATTTGCCTTGGACAATTAGATTTTCCAATACCGCAGACCCGTGACGCAACTGATTCACAGATGCAAAAACGTTGGAACGTACTGCATGTTTAGACAGTTTATCCAGATCATCTTTAAGTTCAGTCTGCATTAAAATTTCAACTGAAGGACGTACTCGATTGACAATCGACATCAAGTTTGCTGATGGTGGAGCTGCTGGATTGGTCAAGGCATCAATGGTGGAATGAATGGCACCACAATGCGTATGACCCAATACGATCACTACAGGGCAATGAAAACTTTCTGCTGCAAATTCGACACTTCCCACTTGAGATGGCGCAACAATATTACCCGCTACACGAATAACAAATAAATCACCCAGCCCCTGATCAAATACCATTTCAGCCGGTACGCGGGAATCTGAACAGCCTAAAACAATCGCAAATGGGTCTTGGCTTTCGGCCATTTCTGCGCGCTGTTGGTGAGTCAAAAGCTTCAAATGGGTTGTTTCACCGTTTACAAAACGCTGGTTCCCTTTTTTTAAACGATCCAAAGCTTCTTCTGCTGTTAGCATGCTGGTCTTCCAATGTTTTAAGTTGCAATATTTTAATGCCATCAAAACCGAAAGTCACTTGCAAAAAACATAGCTCTACAGTTTATAATGACCTGAGAAAATATTTTTATTTAGCTTCAAAAAACGACACGGTTCACATTTTTAAAGCTTTCAGGTTACCGAGTTCAAAAAACAATTCAGTGACATTTCTTTAATAATACTTACAATAAACTACAGACATTTTAAAAAAATTAAATGCTGTCTGAAATTAAATATTTTTATTCCCGATTTATAAATATTATCGTCATGAGTCTTCAAGGATGATCGTCAATGACACAGTCTGGTTCAAATTTTGCTCGATTTGTACGCAACCTCTGTTTGGTGAGTGCCTGCTGTTTTACAGGCATGACTATGGCTCAAAACAATAAAGTGAATATAGAAAAAATAAATTTACAAAACTATCTGATCCAGGAGCGCAGTGAAGCGGGTTTAAAAGCTAAAACCATTAAAGTCGGTGAGATTAGCTGGGCCTATAATGAAGGGGGTTCACGGCAAAAACCGACCATTCTGCTCATTCATGGTTTAGCCGGAAATCGGGACAACTGGAATCGGGTGGCTCATTTTTTAACGCCTTACTATCATGTGGTGATTCCCGACTTACCCAATAATGGTGAAACCAGAACACCTGAAAATTTTGATGCTTCTGTACCCAATGTAACAGAAAACTTGCGTCGTTTTGTCGAAGCCATTGAGGTCGAAGATAAGTTGAATGTGGCCGGACATTCCCTGGGTGGATCGATTGCCACTGTATATGCATCACAATATCCGTTTGATACGCAAAGCCTGTTTCTGCTCAATAGCGCAGGTATTTATACCCAGGCCAATACCCGTTATTCTAAAGATCCGCTGACTCTGAAACAGCTGATTGTGTCCAAACCTAGCGATCTGGAACAGGTGATGCATCGGGTCATGCAAAATCCACCCAGCTTACCTAAGGCTGTAAAATCTGCCCAAGAGAACTACCTGATTACTCAGGCAGCAAAGAATGGCAAACTGATTGATCAGCTGGTGGCACTAAACCGCATTTATACGCCAGAATCCTTTGCCCGTCTGACTCGAACGGTGGAAGCACCTACCCTGATTCTTTGGGGTAAACAGGACAAGATTATTAATGTCGAAGTGGCAAATGAATTAAAATCGTTATTGAAACGCGCCGAAGCTCCTGTCATTCTTAACAATGTGGGACATATGCCAATTTTGGAAGCAGAGCAGGAAGTGGCAGCACATTATTTACCTTTTCTTGCCAAAACCCAGAAGATGAAAAACCCGCTTGCGGATAAACTTATTCCATTAAATTAATTTTTTTGAGACAGTATGCAAAAACATCCGATGATTGAGCAGTTAATTGAAGCTCATCTTGACTTTTTAGAACAAGAGTTTTCACATACTGCCACGATTGAAACTGAATTCCTGAATTTTTATCAATGGTTTAGAAAACAGCCGCTGCAAAAGATCTGGTCCTTTGAGCAAATTAATGCACTTTTGCAAAAGCAGATTTTAACCACGCCAGCGAGTAGCTTTTTGATTGAACAAATCGCTGAGCATCTGCATTTTGCCTTGGTTCATCCGCTTAATAAAGATACTAAAATAGCGGATGTCATTCCGGTTTTAACCATCGACAAAATTGCCCAATATGTCGCGGGCAAAAGTGATCACCGTCAACGCTTGATTAAAAAGGTGGTCAATAATCCTGCTTTTTCCGCCATGATTACCCAGCTCATTCAGCACTCCATTCAAGACTATATGGATAATTCTGTCATGGCCAAACGGGTGCCTGGCGTGTCCCGTTTTATGAAAATGGGCAAATCGGTGTTAGAAACCGTGACCGATTCAAATCTGGATGAAACCATTGCACATTATTTGCAGAAGAATATTTTAAAACTGAGCCAAATGAGTGAGCATGTTCTGAATCAGCACTTTGATAATGAAAAACTCTATCATTTCCAGGCCAACCTTTGGCATAAAGTCAAGGATATGCCTTTAACGGTACTGAAAAATTACATTGAAGTTCAAGATCTCGGTAACACGGTGAATTTAGGCCATGAAATCTGGGATCACATCCGTCAAACGGATTACCTGAAACAGCAGGTTCATGATGGTGTCTATGCATGGTATATCCGCAATCAGGAACGCCCTTTTGATTTCTTACTGCGTGACCTGAATATTGATGAAGCCCTGATTCAACATGAATTACAGCAGTTGCTGGCACCTGTCGTGCAAAAACTGGTTTCATCCGACTATCTACGTGAACGCGCCAGAACATATTTAGAGAAATTTTATTATGCGGAAACGGCACAGAAAATTTTAAATCTGGATACTTAATTTCTAGTGATAAAAAAGCCGCATCATGCGGCTTTCTTGACTTATATAAAAAATAACCTCCTAAGTGGAGGTTATTTTTTGAAATTTTTCAGTCTTATTTGAAATAAGCACCTTCGGTGTTGCTGTGGTCGGTTTGGTCAACCACACGCATCAATTCAGGAACATGCTGTTTCAAGGTGGTTTCTACACCCTGTTTCAACGTTAAGTCAATCGATGAACAGCCCTGGCAGCCACCACCAAATTTCAGTACTGCAGTTAAACCGTGCTCTTCATCTTCCACCACTTCAACCAGTGCACAGTTACCGCCATGTCCTGCAAGTCCCGGGTTAATTTCGGACTGAAGTACATAAGTGATACGTTCTTCTACCGATGCATCCGGACCGACACGTGGTACTTTTGAATTAGGTGCACGGAAGGTTAATTGACCGCCAAAACGGTCTTTATTGTAATCAATTACAGCATCCAGCAAATACGGAATTGACGGAGTATCAATAAATGCCGGGAAATCCGGATAATCCTGTTTATAGTCGGTTGGCACAACTTCGTCAGGTGCACTATATGCCATGCAACATTCAGCACGTGGCGTACCAGGATTTTCCACAAAAACACGCACCCCAATGCCAGGTGTGTTTTGCTTTTCTAACAAATCCTTTAAATACTCTTGAGCAGTCGGAGTAATCAATAAGTTTGGAATCTCTTCTACAACTGCAGTGCTGGTGTTCTCAGTCGACATAACAATTTTTCCTCAAGCTGAAGTGTCCATTTTAACTGAAGATGCGGGGTAATTTCATAAATTCAACTAAAATTGTCGGATTTATTGTGAAAGTTCCACTTAAGCTACCATTTAATGGCATTATGAACGATAAATTTTGAAATGTAGAACTTGCTTTTATGTTGGATTTACCTTTTAACCACACCGTTACGCTGATTCTTATTACCGTTATTATCTCGCTGATTGCGTTTTCAAACCAGAAAGTCATGAGCCGACTCATTTTCTGGCCACCCGCGATGCAGCGTGGACAATATGATCGTTTTATTACCCATGGTTTTGTGCATGCAGATGGGACTCACCTGTTATTCAACATGATTACCCTGTTCTTTTTTGGCAGCGTGATTGAAAGTTTTTATCGGCAATATATGTACGATTTAGGCTTTGTACTGTTTTATTTGGGCGGGTTGATTGCAGCAATTATTCCAAGTTATTTAGAACATAAAAATGATCATCGCTGGGCCAGTTTGGGTGCCTCTGGTGCAGTGTCTGCGGTCCTGTTTGCCTATATTCTGTTTGAACCGTGGAAATTGATCTTTGTATTTTTTATTCCCGTACCGGCGATTATTTTTGCCGTGCTGTATGTCGCTTATAGCATCTGGTCAGGTAAACGCGGCAATTCCAATATCAACCATAGTGCACATTTATGGGGCGCAGCTTATGGCGTAATCATGACCATCATTATTGAACCACGGCTTATTGGCCACTTTTTGAATAAATTGATGCAATTTCCTTTTTAAGGATATTGAGAAGGATAGAATCACCCTGCATATATGCTTAAAAAATTGCAGGTTTGCTCAATAAGGCGTATTGCTGACATTTAACTATTTAGGAGCGCAATGCTCCTTTTTTATTGTTTATTGCTAAAAGAATATTTACATAATTTTGTCATTAAATGCTACCCCTCAAATCAATTTGGCATAGATAATGTAGACATCTGTATATTAATGCGCAAAAAAAAGAGATCTTTTGCATGTCCACTTCATTAAATGGTCTTCAATTCCCGATTAATGCCACCAGCAAAAAGGCCAGTACCTCACAAACAGGCAAAGAAATTATTGCTGAAGCCCTGTCTATAGTCGACAACAAGTCATCGATGTATGCACTTGCCGAAAAAAATTGGCGCAAGAACTATCCGATTTACTTCAAGGCCTTGGTGGAACAAGGCATTCACACCATCAACAACTCTATTACCATTGCAAAACAAGGCTTGCATAAAGCCCATCATAGCTTTGACTTTTATCGTGATGGTCAACGCTATTTATTGAAAGACATCATGAAAGATGTTGATACCGCCACCTTGTATACCATTCAGCTCAAAGGTGAAAGTGATGCTGCACCAGAATGGTATGTCCCTTATAAAGGGAAAAAATTACAAGGCCAGGCTTTACTAAATCAAATCCAGATCTGGCAAGATGCAGGCATTATCGAATGCAGCCATGCCGATGCCCTGCGTACGGCACAGGCACATCCGGAATGGTTTGATCTTTCTGACCGTACCATGGTGCTATTTGGTGCAGGGTCTGAAGCCGGTCCGCTAACCTGGCTGGCACGCTGGAAAGCCAATATTGTCGCAGTAGATTTACCCAATACCCGGGTGTGGGACAGAATCCTCAACACCATTCAGCAAGGCAACGCCACACTTTATGCACCTTGCACGGAAAAACTGGCAGAAGATACCTCAAGCACAGTGCTGAAAGAAAAATTAGGCGCAGATTTACTCACCCAAACCCCTGAAATTGCCCATTGGTTAAGCCAAAGTGAACGTCAGCTTGACCTGGCTGCCATTGCCTATCTCGATGGTGAAAAGCATGTCCGTGTTGCCATGGCCATGGACAGCATCATGGAATATGTCAGTGAGCAAAAATCGGATACCAGTTTGATGTTCATGTGCACGCCAACCGATGTCTATGCCATTCCGAAGGAAGTCGTTGAAGCATCTTATGACAAGTTCCAATGTCGTTCCAAAGTCCGGCAGCTTATGAGTAAAGGTATTTCAGCCGTTACCGCTAAGCGCTTTTTCCAGCAGAATCTACATATGCTCATTCCGTCGGACAATGGTCAGGAATATGGCATTGCGGACTGTCTGGTGGTCGAGCAAGGTCCAAACTATGCTTTGGCCAAACGGATCCAGCAGTGGCGTGCAACACTGGCGCGTCATTATGGACAACGGGTCAGTATCAATATTGCGCCGTCTACCACGACCCATTCAGTTACCAAAAATCCGTTATTGAAAGCGGCCTTCAATGGTGCAAGCCTGTTCGATGTGGAATCGTTTAGCCCTGAAACCACCAATGCCTTAATGGCTGCCTTATGGATTTATGACCTGCGTCATCCAGAGTCGGTTGCCAATCCAGAAACCCATCTGGATCATCCGCTGGAACTGATGATGAAAGGCGCCAACCATGGCGGATTGTGGCGTGTGCCTTATTTGGCCCGCACCGCTCTGCCTTTTGCCGCACTGTATGGCTTTGCCAACGAAAAATTGCCGATTAAGCGAGTGTTAGGCAAATTTAAGAAATAAGGGTGGATTTTTCTCTCTTGATGAATATTTTTATTGTCCTCTCGTTTTAGTCCATCTCCTTCTAAGAGGAGAGTATCCTGAGAATATATTCTGAGTACGCAAGAGAGAAGTCATTTTTTACTGTACTAAAAGATACATATATTAATAAAACCCTCCACCTCTTACGGAATATATTCCTCATCCCAAAGGGAGGAGGAATTTCTCTCTTTTTAAAAGATGATTAGTTCTGCTCATCCAGAAAGAGTTTATTTTTTTAAAAACCAAGTATTCATTAGAAACAAAAAACGCTGCAATTGCAGCGTTTTTTGTTTCTAACAGACGTCTTAAACGAACTGTAAGAATAGCCAGTACAAACCACCAGATAAACAGATGGTCGCTGGTAAAGTGAAGACCCATGCCGATAAAATCGTACGTACCATTTGCAAATTCAAACCTGATTTATTGGCTACCATGGTACCTGCAACTGCACTGTTCAAAACGTGTGTGGTTGATACCGGCATACCAAAACCATCTGCTGCAGCAATAGTAGTCATCGCAACAAGTTCGGCTGACATGCCTTGACCATAAGTCATATGGTTTTTACCAATACGTTCACCTACAGTGACCACAATACGTTTCCAGCCCACCATCGTACCCAGACCTAATGCCAGGGCAACAGCCACTTTCACCCAGGTTGGAATGTACTGCAGGAATGAATCCAGGTTTTTACGATATTCTTTAACTAACTTGCTTTGATCTTTTGACATTTCAGGAAGCTGCTCAGCTTTATCTAAACGCTTAAACGCAGTCGTGCTGAGATACATATCATTGCGGATCGCAGAAACTTCAGCCTCTGGAATAGTGTGAATATCATCATATTTGGCAACACGTTCGCCCAAATGATCTGTCAAGCTTGCTAAAGCAGGAACCACTTCAGGGTTCACTTCTTTGGTTTGAATATATTTGGTAATGACAGCACGTGCCTGAGCATCCGTAATATTTTCATGCTGCGGATAAATAGCAGTAGCCGTTTGCTGAGACAATTGCTCAAAAGACTGAATATGTGCACTGTCGAAATTCTTATTTAAAGAATAAGCCAATGGTACACAACCAATCAAAATCAGCATAATCAAGCCCATGCCTTTTTGACCGTCATTTGAACCATGCGCGAAACTCACACCAGTACAGGTGAAAATCAAAATCGCACGAATTAAAGGGGGTGGCGGCTTGTTACCTTCAGGCGGATGAAAAAGCTCTAACTGTTTACGGAAGATTTTTTTCACCAGTAAAAACAGGACAGCAGCAAAAGCAAAACCAATCAGCGGAGAAAACAGCAGTGCTTTACCTACTTTCATCACCTGTTCCATATCTATGCCGCTTGCGCCAGCGCCTGAATGAAGCAGGTAGTTCATAATACCCACACCTAAAATCGAACCGATTAGAGTATGTGAGCTTGATGCCGGAATACCCATGAACCAGGTACCCAAATTCCAGAGAATCGCAGCAATCAGCATGGCAAAAACCATGGCAAAGCCTGCGCCTGAACCGACATTCATAATCAGCTCTACAGGTAATAAAGCAATAATGCCGTAAGCAACAGCACCACTTGCCACCATTACCCCTAGGAAGTTACAGAAGCCTGCCCACATGACAGCTACAGGTGCAGATAAGGCATTGGTATAAATAACAGTTGCGACTGCGTTGGCCGTGTCATGAAAACCATTAACAAATTCAAAGCCTAAAGCAATTAATAAAGCAGTCGCCAAAAGAATAACGGAATATAAACTTAATGCTGGCACATGCGCCAAATCGGTCGAAAGCTGAAAACCGATATACACTAAAGTTGAAATAATAACCGTGAGAAACACCGGCATAAAAAATTTCGGTGTAGCAACATGCACATTCGTCGATTTCGCTGGTGCTGATGGCACCTGATCTTGGACGGGAGGAATATTAGAATTCATGCAGACGGTTCAAAGGGATAATAAAATCCCCTTATTGTTCAATTTAATTGTGACAATTATATGACAAAGAGCTGTCATATAAAGCAGTTTTTCATACTTTATTTACTGTTATGCACTCACTAAAACCCATCAAATTATTTCACTTTAATAAAATAAATCAATTGGTTAGAATACATAATTCACTGTTATTTATTTTGAAAATCAATGTTTCAGCTTATCTGATATAAATTCATATTTATTGTCATATTTGCTCCTGCCTATTGCTCATTTTCCATCATGCCTGATTAATATGACAAATTCGTGAAGCATTCCAAGCATTTATATTAAATATACTTGGCAACAAATATGTCTAATTATTCAACAACCTAATATATAGTGCGTGCCCCTGACCTGCGAATATCAATAAAACTGGATTGAATTCTGTTAATATATTTGCCGATTTTATATTCCACCGGATTGGGGTTATTTATGTCCACGCTTGCCACCCTAAAAGAGCTGCTCGCTCAACGGATTCTGATTATCGACGGTGCGATGGGCACCATGATTCAGCGTCACAAACTCGAAGAAGCTGACTACCGTGGTGAGCGTTTTGCTGACTGGGCATCTGACCTGAAAGGCAACAATGACCTTTTGGTGTTGACCCAGCCGCACATTATCCAGGGTATTCACGAAGCTTATCTGGAAGCGGGTGCCGACATTATTGAAACCAACAGTTTCAACGGTACACGTGTTTCTATGTCGGATTACCACATGGAAGATCTGGTTCCGGAAATTAACCGTGAAGCGGCACGTATTGCCAAAGAAGCCTGCCAAAAATATTCAACCCCAGACAAACCGCGTTTTGTTGCTGGTGTACTTGGGCCGACATCACGTACCTGTTCGATTTCACCGAATGTAAACGACCCTGCTTTCCGTAACATCACCTTTGATGAATTAAAAGAAAACTATATCGAAGCGGCGCATGCGCTGATTGAAGGCGGTGCAGATATTCTGCTGATTGAAACCGTATTCGATACCTTGAACTGTAAAGCGGCGATCTTTGCAGTAAAAGAAGTCTTTAACCAGATTGGCTATGAATTGCCATTGATGATTTCAGGGACGATTACCGATGCTTCAGGCCGTACATTAACAGGCCAAACCGCAGAAGCATTCTGGAACTCGGTTCGTCACGGTGATTTGTTATCAATTGGCTTTAACTGTGCTCTGGGTGCAGATGCCATGCGTCCACACGTAAAAACGGTGTCTGACGTTGCCGATGTATTCGTATCTGCCCATCCAAACGCAGGCTTGCCAAATGCCTTCGGTGGTTATGATGAGACTCCGGAACAAACTGCTGCCTTCCTGAAAGAATTTGCCGAGAGCGGTTTAATCAACATTACTGGCGGCTGCTGCGGTACCACACCGGATCATATCCGCGCCATTGCCAACGCAGTAAAAGACATCAAGCCACGTCAGGTTCCTGAAACCAAACCAGCTTGCCGTTTAAGCGGTTTAGAACCATTTAACATCACAGAAGAATCTTTATTCGTCAACGTCGGTGAACGTACCAACGTCACCGGTTCGAAAAAATTCCTGCGTTTGATTCGTGAAGAAAAATTTGCTGAAGCATTAGAAGTCGCACAGCAGCAGGTTGAAGCCGGTGCGCAAATTATCGACATCAACATGGATGAAGGCATGCTCGATTCACAAGGTGCAATGGTGCACTTCCTGAATCTGGTCGCCTCTGAACCGGAAATTTCACGTGTACCCATCATGATTGACTCATCTAAATGGGAAATCATTGAAGCGGGCTTGAAATGCGTACAAGGCAAACCGGTCGTCAACTCGATTTCCTTAAAAGAAGGTTATGACGAGTTTGTCCATAAAGCACGCCTTTGCCGTCAGTACGGTGCAGCCGTGATCGTGATGGCATTTGACGAAGATGGTCAGGCCGATACTGCCGCACGTAAACGTGAAATCTGTAAGCGTTCATACGATGTTTTAGTGAATGAAGTCGGCTTCCCGGCTGAAGACATCATCTTTGACCCGAACGTGTTTGCTGTGGCAACTGGTATTGAAGAACACAATAACTATGCCGTGGACTTCATTGAAGCGACCGGCTGGATTAAACAGAACCTTCCGCATGCCATGATTTCCGGTGGCGTGTCCAACGTATCGTTCTCATTCCGTGGTAACGAGCCGGTACGTGAAGCGATTCACTCGGTATTCCTTTACCATGCCATCAAGCAAGGCATGACCATGGGGATCGTAAACGCTGGTCAAATGGCAATTTACGATGACATCCCTGCCGAATTGAAAGCTGCAGTTGAAGATGTCATCCTGAACCAAAACCAGGGTGAAAGCGGCCAAGAAGCGACTGAAAAGCTGCTTGAAGTGGCTGAGCAATATCGCGGTCAGGCTGGCGCACAAAAAGCTGTTGAAAATCTTGAATGGCGCAATGAGTCAGTTGAAAAACGCCTTGAATATGCACTGGTCAAAGGTATTACCACCTTTATTGATGAAGACACCGAAGAAGCGCGTTTAAAATCAAAACGTCCGCTGGATGTGATTGAAGGTCCACTGATGGACGGCATGAACGTGGTCGGTGACCTGTTCGGTTCAGGGAAAATGTTCCTGCCGCAAGTGGTGAAATCTGCCCGCGTGATGAAACAAGCCGTAGCTTGGTTGAACCCGTACATCGAAGCAGAAAAATCTGGCGGTGAATCTAAAGGTAAAGTGTTGATGGCGACCGTAAAAGGCGATGTGCACGATATCGGCAAGAATATTGTTGGCGTGGTATTGGGCTGTAACGGTTATGACATCATCGACCTTGGGGTGATGGTACCGTGCGAGAAGATTCTGCAAACGGCAATTGACGAGAAGGTTGATATCATCGGTCTTTCTGGCTTGATTACCCCATCTTTGGATGAAATGGTCTTCGTTGCCAAAGAAATGCAGCGTAAAGGTTTCAATGTACCGTTAATGATTGGCGGTGCAACTACATCGAAAGCGCATACTGCGGTGAAAATTGATCCGCAATATTCAAATGATGCCGTCATTTACGTAGCTGATGCTTCACGTGCGGTGGGTGTAGCAACTACCCTGCTGTCTAAAGAGATGAAACCTGCCTTTGTGGCAGAAACTCGCGCTGAATATGAAAAAGTGCGTGAGCGTATTGCCAACAAACAGCCGAAAGCAGCCAAACTGTCTTATGCAGAATCGGTAGAAAATGGCTTGAAAATTGACTTTGCAGCCAACGCACCTATGAAGCCAAACTTCATTGGTACGCAAACACTGACCAATTATCCTCTGGAAACTTTGGTTAAATACTTTGACTGGACACCGTTCTTCATTTCCTGGAGCTTGGCAGGTAAATTCCCTGCAATTCTGAAAGATGAAGTTGTGGGTGAAGCAGCAACTGATTTGTATGAACAAGCGCAGAAAATGCTGAAAGACATCATCGACAACAAACGCTTTGATGCACGTGCGGTATTTGGCATCTATCCTGCCAACCGTTCAGGTGCAGACAGTGTTGAAGTCTATGATGAAACTGGCGCAACTATTACGCATACTTTCCAGCATATCCGTCAGCAGTCTGACAAAGTCACCGGTAAACCAAACTTGTCATTGGCGGACTTTGTTGCGCCTAAAGGTGTGGCGGATGACTACCTGGGTGGTTTCACCGTTTCGATTTTCGGTGCAGAAGAATTAGCAAATGAATACAAAGCCAAAGGCGATGACTACTCTGCCATTCTGGTGCAATCTTTGGGTGACCGTTTTGCCGAAGCTTTTGCAGAGCACTTGCATGAACGTATTCGTAAAGAGTTCTGGGGCAACCAGGCATCTGAACAGTTGTCGAATGAAGAGTTGATTAAAGAGAAGTATGTCGGTATTCGTCCTGCACCGGGCTATCCGGCTTGTCCTGAGCATTCTGAAAAAGCGCCGTTGTTTGACTGGTTAGGTTCTACTGACAAGATTGGTACGCAATTAACTTCAAGCTTTGCAATGTGGCCACCTTCATCAGTGAGCGGTTTCTACTATGCGAACCCTGAGTCACAATACTTTAATGTGGGTAAGATTGCAGGTGATCAGCTTGAGGATTATGCGAAACGTAAAGGCTGGACTTTAGATGAGGCGAAGCGTTGGTTAGCGCCTAATTTGGATGATTCGGTTCAGTAATTATTAGATGAATAAAAATCCCCTCATTCGAGGGGATTTTTTTATTTGAATCTTTTAATCCCCCTAAATCCCCCTTTGAAAAAGGGGGACTTTCAAGTATCAATAGAATCAAGAGAAAAACTGCTAAAAGTATATGTCGGAAATTTTTACAATTTATGATCATGAACCCCTAGCAATACAAGCTTAAACAGCAGGCTTTAAGTTTAACTCTAAATAATTCCGCACCTGATTACGTCCCTTTTGTTTAGCTAAATATAAAGCCCGGTCTGCCATACGAATGATGTGTTCTTTTTTGGCATTTTCCTGAGAAAGAGCTACCCCAAAACTGGCACTGGTTTTTAAAATTTTCCCTGTTTCCAGCTCAAATTCTTCCTGTTCAATAATTTTTCGGCAGCGTTCTGCAATCTCGATTGCCTGCTGCAAATTTTGATCTTTTAAAATCAGGATAAACTCTTCACCACCAAAACGCCCCACCACATCCTGTATTCGCGTTGTGGTAGATAAAATGGTGGCTACACGCTGCAAAACAGCATCTCCGGTTTCATGACCATAATCATCATTAATTTTTTTAAAATAGTCCAAATCCAGCAACACCACGGCATAGGTCGCTTTTTTCCTGCTTTCCAACGTGCTGAGCTGTTCCCCAATATAACGACGATTAAAGACATTGGTCAGCGCATCGGTCTGACTCATTTTTTTAATCTTCATTTCACGACGGCGCCACTGCGAGAGCAAAATTTCAAAAAATAAAATTGAAGTGAGCAAGATAGGCAGATAGACCTCAGCCATACTTTTGATCCAGAACGGATTATGATAAAACTCGCTATGTGTCAGGGTATCACTGAACACAGGTGCATAGCGAATGACCCCATTAAAAGTTAAATAGCTGATAACAATAGTAAAAATAGAAGCAAAAAGGGCGATGCCATAGATCATTTTACGTGAATAATAGACCAGGCCAATCAGCACAATATTGACAAAACCGGCAATGGTTGCAGGACTAAACATACCCACGGTATAGCCTGCATAAATCATCACTGCACCAAAAAACACCGGTGAAAAATAGGCAATAAATTGACGGAATTTTGCATTGTGTTTATATCTGTAGCTAAGCACAATCATGCCGATAAAAACAATTAAGGTGGCAACTACCGTACTAATACGGACGAAAAAAAAGTCATGATTAATCCAGACCCGATTTTCTTCTGAATAGCAACTAAACAGATACCATTTAATCGCGCTGACTTGGCAAAATGCTCCAAAAAAGCAGAGCAATATGCCCTTGTCAAAATTGGACCAGTTAATAATTAAATTATCGGATTCAAATAGATGAAACTTGACTCTGCCCCAGGAATGAAAAGTCAGCCTGAATATTTTTCTAAAAAATTTCATGTTCGTTATTGTATCTTTATAATTTATAGATTTTTTATTAGCTCAAAATTATACCAAAAGTACAAAAAACAAACAATATATACTTATATCCTGTCGATAAACAGCACTCCATCCAAATGGTCCACTTCATGTTGCACAATTCGGGCAGGAAAACCACTCAAGGTCGTTTCTACCACTGTACCCTCTAAAGTGCAATAACGCAGCTTAATGCTTTCAGCACGAGCGACTTGCCCACGCTCATCCGGTACACTTAAACAGCCCTCTTCACCCAAAACCGTCAACTCAGATTTTTCTAGAATTTCAGGATTTACCATCACCAGCGCATCCATTTCAGGTGCATCGGGATAACGCGGGTTCGGACGTGAGGCCACAATAATGACCCGTTTTGACACATAGACCTGAGGGGCTGCGATCCCTACGCCGTTGCGCGCCAACATGGTGGCATGCATGGCTTCCGCAAGTTCTTTTAGCCAAGGACTATTCAACTCAGTCTTTGCCACTTCTGCCGCTGTTAACGTCAAAATGCTTTCACCACGTTGTGCAACAGCTAAAATGGTGCTCATCTATTTTTTCCTTACCCAGCGATAACGCCAGAATCACTATCTTTTTCAATTCAAAATTCTATAGAAATATTAACCTCAAAATGTGCTGGGTGATATTCAGTTTTAAACTTTCTATTGCATATTTATGAATGATTTATGCTGTTCGAAATGCTCAAACTTTTAAGCCCCTTTTAATTTTTCCTGATTATTATTTGCCAAATTTCTTTATCAATAAAAAATATGACAACTGCCCAACTCCTGCTCGGTGTGCTTTTTAGTTCTATAGGCTTAGGCTATTTTTTGTATGGGAAAAAGCAAAAAGCGGTCATGCCCTGGATCTGTGGCTTGGTTCTGATGATTTTCCCTTATTTTATAGAAAGTACTGGTCTATTGACCACAATCGGTGTTGTTCTATCTATTGCCCCCTATTTTATCCGGCTTTAATTGAGTGACAGATCAGAGTGATTTTATTGATAAAATGAAAATGCCGTGAGTTTTGAGCGTTCCGATGCGTTTAATATATAAAGACAGCTATCATCATGCAAAAGTTTGATTCATATTATTACAAGTTGATTGGCAGACTACATGAGAACGGAAAAAAGTGAGGTTATAGCGTTATTTAGCTAAAGATTAACTATAAAAAAAACCTTCAGTTGAAATAATGCTGATCAGTTAAGGAGTTTAGAAATAAACTCTTTAATTTTTTCGTAATTCATGGCGGAGTCTTACCGTTTTAAATCAAACTCTTGCAGCTCATTTGTTACTTTGGTTTCGCCCTGAGAAGCACTGCTTCGTAAGACCAAAGGCATTTGTCATCCGCAAAACTCGTCAACCACCATCAACCAGAAAATTCGTCGCAGAAACAATCATTTTTTATGTAGTCCTGCCTCAAACAGTTGCGGATGACTTTCCCACATATCAAATACAGTCATGAATTTAAAAAAGAAAATGCCAATCAATTTCTTAACTGACTGGCATTACTTCAGTTGAAGAGCTTTTTATGGATTAAGCGACTAAACTTTTCTTTAACTCATCTTCCACAATCTGGATTTCCAGCTGGCTAAATTTGCGAATTTCTGTTTCGGCATGTTTTTCCAGCATAGCTGAAATCAAAGGGACTTTTACTTTGACATGCCAATTCAGACTAATGTGAATTTTCTGCTCATCTCCTGTCACCAGACGTTCGCAATTCGCTTCTAAAGGCATATTTGCACCCAAGGTAATATTTGAAGTTAATGCAGCTAAATCGGTAACATCGGTACGTTTGACTCGAAATGCATCTTTAAGGAATTTTTTCGCTATGTCTGGAATGTTGACATCCAAGTTATAGGCACGGCGTAAAGTGTAAATATCACCGCTTGTTTTCGATTCAATAATTTCCAGTTTTTCCCCGGGAATACGTCGGCATACTGCCTCGTGTAAGGCTGTATTTGCTACAAGTCGCTTGAACTGATCAATTGAAACACCCTGAATTGTAGAATTCACAGTAAAACGATGTGCCATATTTTCTAATCCTTTGTTTTTCTAGTGGTTGTTTTAAATTTTTCTAAACCATTCGATCATCACTGATCTAGCCTATTTTTATAGCTCTTTATTTAATTAAATCTTAAAGCTGTTGTCATTGACCCTCTATACCAAACTATTCAGCACGTATGCCACAATGAATGACTATTTTCTCGGCACAGCAAATACTGAGAAAATGCCCACGATATTCAATGATCGCATCAAACTGTTCAGCACCATCATCCAGACCTGTGGCAGTCCAGGTTGTGCCTTGAGGAAAATCCTGCAACCAGGCCGCTTTATAAAAGTCAGAAACAGAATCAAAGTTGAGATATTTTTCCGGCTCGGCTTGAATTCGGGCTGCCAGTTCGTCAAACCTGCGCAACTGATATTGAGTAAAGTCGATCAGCATGCATTACTCCTCAGGGTTTAAACACCTTTGAACTGAGTCAAAGCCTGTTTCTTTTTCACCTGCTCCCACTGCCACCAGCCAAAAGCTGCCAGACCAACAAAAGCCGCATACAAAGCAGCAGTTAAGAATAAGTCTTTATAAATAAACATGCCGACATAAACAATATCGACAAAAACCCACAACACCCAGGTGGCAATATGTTTACGGCTGGTCCAATAGGTGGCCAGCAGGCTAAATGCAGCCAGTTGTGAATCCAGCATAGGCACAGCGGCATCGGTAAAATGCTTTAGCGTTAAACCGAAAATTAAACCGCCAATCGCGGCCAGCAACATTTGGAAAATCACTGTTTTTGTGGCGATCGGCTCAATCCGAATTTCATGATCTTGCTGCTTGCCTTTCAGCCAGTGATAGAATCCATAAAAGTTCACCACGATGAAAAAGAGCTGCAAGATGGCTTCGCCATAGAGCTTGAATTGATAAAAGAGATAGGCATATAGTACAAAAGCTGCAAAGTTAAACCACCAGCACCACATATTGCGTTTAATGGTGAGTGTCACCCCAATCAGACTAATAATAACCGCAACAATTTCTAGAGGTGACATGACAATAATCAAACAGCGAATAGGTGTTGCTATTATGAAAAAAAAAGCCCTGAACGCAAGATAAATTATGTCTATTTTGTCCCATCCCTCGCCTATCAATACTGTGCTTTCACCTGCACATTGTGTCATTTCAAAAGTATTGAAAAATTTGCCTGCACTCATTTGACAGTTTTCTAACAAGCGTTTAAAACCTAAAAAAACAGTTCATCTGGAAAAATAACCATGTCACCACAACAAGGAAAAGTCAGTCGGGAAATTCGCGGGTCTCTGTTCCTGATTGGCCTCGACCGTACTGCCAAAAGAAATGCCTTTGATAGCCATATGATTCATGATCTGTCACTGGCCTTAACTGAATATGAAGATGACACGGAATTACGTTGTGCAGTTATTTTTGCCCATGGTGATCATTTCACTGCCGGACTGGATTTGGTTGAATTACAACCTAAACTGGAAACAGGCGTATTTGATTTTGATCATGCGCAAATTAACCCTTGGGGTACCAGCTCAAGAATACGCAAGAAACCGGTGGTTGTTGCCGTACAAGGGATTTGTTATACCGCAGGCATAGAGTTGATGCTGAATGCCGATATCGTCATTGCACAGGACAATTGCCAGTTCGCACAAATGGAAGTACAGCGTGGCATTTTACCCTTTGGCGGTGCAACCGTGCGTTTTGTACAGGCTGCGGGCTGGTCCAAAGCCATGCGCTATTTACTGACTGGCGATCACTTTGATGCAGCAACAGCACTGGATTTAAACCTGATTAGTGAAATTATCCCTGAACCGCCATTACAACGTGCCATTGAACTGGCGGAACATATTGCCCAGGCTGCTCCACTGGCCGTTCAGGCAACCTTAGCTTCTGCCAAAGAAGCAGCTGAACAGGGTGCTGCAACTGCATTTGCCCATTTACAGCAACATCTGGCTCCATTGCTTAAAACTCAGGATGTACAAGAAGGTGTCATGGCCATGCTGCAACGCCGCGCCCCTGAATTTAAAGGCCGATAATTAAATAGCCAAGTGTCGTCTGACTCCAGTCATAACACGAGTTTGCCATGCCAAATTACAAGCAGCAGTGATAAAGCAGTCATTTTAATCTCAGTCCAGCTGCCTGTTCAGCAATATCAGCAGCAGTATAAGAGGCCTAGTTTCAGTCAGGCACGGCTATGCTGTTCCTTGAATTCACATTTATGCTCACAACCGAAACGGTCAATATGAGTATAAAATACCCCATAACGTCCGACATAATATTCTAAAGACTGGTCATAGAAAGTCCAGTAAACCGACCATTCGCCCAAGTCCAGCTGACGAATCCGGGTTTGGGCTTTGGCAGGCAATTTTCTTAACACACCTTCTTGAACCCCGATGGCCTGACTTAAGTTGCGTTCGGTCAGATGGCGTTCAAAAAATATCTGGCAGACATCATCAAACAGCTGTTGTTCATATTCTTCCACCTCATCTACCCGCGCTTGTGCTGTGGATAAGGGCTGTGCCGAGGTCGCATCGGGTTTGATTAAATCGGCGAGCTGCTTAATTCTAAATTGCTGTAAATGTTGATTGATCTGAATTTTTAAAAATATTTTCCAAAGGACAATCAGTCCAATGCAAACACATAGCCCCAAGAGTATTTTCACCATAGCGTCACTCTCATGAATAAATAATTATTATTTTTATATTATATTAGGACTTACGCATTGACGGATTCAAAAAAGTATTAAAATACTTTATAAAGTATCTGTGATCAGACGAATTAAAAATGCTTCTACAGCAACTTGTACTCTACCCATTTATATGGGCTTTCTCATGACAGAACCGAACTCTATTAGCTGCACACAACTTGCCGAGACTTATAACATCTCGCATGATAGTGTAAATCGCTTTCTAGAGCGTGAAGACTACACACCTCACGACCTATATCAAGAAGCAATTCAACATATTGATAATAATAAACTTATAGTCAGTATTGATGATACTGTTTTAGATAAACCGTATAGTCAGCATATGGACTTAGT
This sequence comes from Acinetobacter sp. YH01018, assembly GCF_013420295.1. Classification (NCBI taxonomy): domain Bacteria; kingdom Pseudomonadati; phylum Pseudomonadota; class Gammaproteobacteria; order Moraxellales; family Moraxellaceae; genus Acinetobacter; species Acinetobacter sp. YH01018. The sequence continues at coordinate 113 of NZ_VOYL01000020.1, read as the reverse complement.
TAGCTATTTTTGGTCAGGCAAACACCACCGATCCGTCAAGGGTATTAATCTCATTACCTTGTATGCGACAGATCAAAATGGTCAAAATATTCCAATTAATTTCCGAATTTATG